>PXEI01000136.1 GCA_003564775.1 Spirochaetaceae bacterium | reverse complement strand
TTTGGCACCACCTTAATTGAGGCATTGGCTGAGCAACTAGGAGCACGCTGGGAAGAAAGCGGGCCGCCGGGCGTCCATTACACCTTTCACTTTGCTGCTGGCAATGGGCCAAGGTAAGAAAAAGGCCACTTCCCCACTCCTGAGCCACCATTGTAGTGAGACACACGAGAGACCCAACAAATTCATGAACAGTTCACATCTGTGCGTTAGCTTAAGACGAACACAGGAGGCAGAAGATGTTTCGGATTCTTGTTGTAGAGGACGATAAAAACCTACGAAAACTCATGGCGGCCGTCCTACGGCAGAGCGGCTATGAGATTCTTACCGCCGACGACGGGCATGAAGCCTTGGTACGACTCCACGACACACATATCGATCTCCTGATCTCAGACATCATGATGCCGAACATGAGCGGCTACCAGTTGACCAAGGAACTGCGGCGCACCCGCTCAGAGCTGCCAATTCTGATGGTGACTGCGAAAGAGAGCATGGACGACAAACGCAAGGGATTCCTCCTCGGAACCGATGACTACATGGTTAAACCTATTGATATGGACGAGTTATTGCTCCGCGTCAGTGCACTCCTACGGCGGGCCCGAATTAGCAACGAACGACGTCTGAGTATCGGCACGCTGGAACTCGACTACGACACGCTCAATGTCAGACGCGGAGAGTTGAGCATGCACCTGCCAGTGAAGGAGTTCATGCTGTTGTTCAAGCTTCTGAGCTACCCTGAGCGAATTTTCACCCGTCGCCAACTGATGGACGAGATCTGGGGGCCGGATGTCGAGTCCGATGAGCGTACCGTCGATGTCCACATTAAACGGTTGCGGGAAAAGACTTCTGAGTTCAGCGAGTTTGAAATCCAGACAGTCAGGGGCCTTGGCTACCGAGCGGAGCGGCCCGCGTGAACAAGATCAGCATTAAGCTTGCCGCATACTTTCTTGGAATCATTCTGCTCTCTACTCTCCTCTCATTTGTTGCGGTTATGTTTTTGTCCCGACAGGTTGAAGAAGAGATTGCGCGCGATCAGCGTGAACTCGCCATGACAATCCAGGCACTGCAGTCACAGACATCAATGAGCGTTGAGGATATCGTCTCGGTGATCACGAGATCAAACTATCATCTGAGACCGGTAGGCCTTCTCGACAGTACCGATATCGGCCCTGCCGCGCATCAGGATCTGGACGAGGACGGTATCGTTATTCTGCACGATGGCCCCTTCAAAGGTGCAACGACCGTGCTACAGGTCGGTGACTCGTACGTGCGAATAGGCATGCAACCTCAATACAGCGTGTTCCAGATCTGGTTCTCCCGTCTCTGGAACTCGTTTGCTCTGTACGTGCTTATTGCCGCTGCCCTGGTAGTAGCTCTCACCCACAAGGTTGTGCACCCAGTTCTTGAGCTCACCGGTGCCACCCAGGAGGTAGCCAAGGGCAATTTCGATGTACAGATAGAGAGCTCCCGCAATGACGAGATCGGAGACCTCACCGAAAACTTCAATCAGATGGTGAGACAGCTGCGAACAATTGAGTACCTGCGCCGGGACTTCATCAGCAATGTTTCACATGAGATCAAGACTCCCTTAGCCTCTATTCGTGGCTTTGCCTCGCTCTTGCAAAACCCGCTGATCACCGAGCAAGAGCGCGTTGAGTACAGCGAGATTATTGTTGAGGAAGCTACGCGCCTTTCAAATCTCTCATCTACAATGTTGAGCTTGACTAAGCTCGAGAACCAGGAGAGCGTAGAAACCTGCTCACGCTTTTACCTCGACGAACAGATTCGCCATGCGGTGCTCCTCCTGGAGCCCCAGTGGGGCCGCAAAGAGCTCATTTTTAACATTGAGCTCGAAGAGCTTGAGATCACTGCCAATGAAGAGTTGCTCCAGCAGGTGTGGTTGAATCTACTCGGCAACGCTATCAAGTTTTCTCCCTCTGGGGCAGGGATTGATCTGACGCTGCAGGTTTCCGATGGTCAGGCCGAGGTTGTGATTCAAGACCAGGGCGTCGGGATATCAGCGGAAGATCTTCCCAGGATCTTTGAGAAGTTTTTCCAGGTTGATGCCACGCGTTCTAAAGAAGGTAGTGGTCTAGGGCTTTCCCTGGTGAAACGAATTCTTGATCTCCAGCAGGGAGAGATATCGGTTGTAAGTGCTCCGGGTGAAGGCTCCCGCTTTGTGGTGACCCTGCCGTTGGGTATACCGGTGGACTCCAAGCCCCAGGCGAAACAACCTCTCCCGCCCAAGAGCACTACATGAGCGATCTGCCTGCATTGATTGAGGCCGATCAACGTACTCTCGCCCGGTTTATGAACCAGTACTCATTTGCGCTGAAGGAGATTGCAACTCGGATAGACATCCTGAAGCTGGACTTTGAGTCCACCCATGAGTACAGCCCGATTGAACACGTGGTACAAAGGCTCAAGAGTCCGCAGAGCATTATCCGTAAGGCTCACGAACGGGGCTGTACGCGCGACCTGACCGCCATTCGTGAGAAAATTCGAGACATCGCTGGCATCCGCATCTCATGCTCCTTTGTCTCCGACATCTACCGAGTAGCTGGCATGCTGATGCAGCAGGAAGGCATTGAGGTCATTGAGTACAAGGACTACATCGAAGAGCCAAAGCCGAGTGGGTACCGCAGCCTGCACATGATCATTGAGATTCCTGTTCATCTTTCTGACCGTGTTGAGCGCGTCTATGTCGAGGTACAGATTCGCACTATTGCCATGGATTTCTGGGCAAGCCTCGAGCACAAGATCTACTATAAGTATCATAAAGAGGTGCCACAGAGGCTCAAGGATGAACTCCATGAGACGGCAACAGATATTGAACGGCTTGACCGCAAGATGGAACGTATCCACAAAGAGATGCGCGAGCTCAAGATAGCCGAGGAAGACTAAGCGACTGAAGGATACTGAACGGTGGGTTGGATGGCAGTGCCCAGACTCGCATGTTGAGCCTGGGCACTGCTCTTTGGGCAGGGCTTTGTATTGGCTTAGTTTGACCAGTCCCGGGTTGAGACCTCAAAATCTTCAAAGAGATCTGCTGGCCAGGCGTCTCTGGTCAGGTTTCGGATAATTGCATCCTGGCCACGAGGGGCCGCGTTGCGCAGGCCGTTGTGCTCTGCGGCTACAACATAGGCCAGCGTCCCGGGGTTAATAGTAATGCGCATGCGCTGTCTGCGACTCACGGCCTGACCGTCGTCGTTAAACACGACTTCCTGCCGAGTTACCATTCGTGCAATAGGACTGTCAAGCTGACCTTGAAGAAAAGCCTCCTCCACAATGTAGGTGGTACCAATGGTCTGGGTGCCGCTTGCATGCTCGGTGTAGTAACGGGTGCCGTACACAACTGCACCATTCTGGCTGCCCGGCAGGAACGGCACAACTACTTGCGGGTTCACGGCGTACTGAAACAGAACCATTGATGAATACTCTGCGTTGGTTCCTGCACTTACCTGCGTTGGCGTTGCGCCAAACTCAACCTCGAAACTCATGTCACCGTTTATGTCAAACGGAGCAAAGCCGGAGTGAATAGGGTGAGAGCCGTCAAGCTCGGATACGCCTAAGGGGCTCTTGACGACTGTTC
>PXEI01000456.1 GCA_003564775.1 Spirochaetaceae bacterium | reverse complement strand
GACTCAGATCTGATCGGTTAAGAAGGATCCGGTTGGAATACTCGTTCAGTCGCACCAGGTCGTGGGGAACGTAGTCTGCCGGAAGGCGGTTCTGCTTGTCCACCAGCACCAGATAGTCGTCCGGGAGGTCCAGTGCTTGCCTCATGAGTTCAAGAAAGTACTGAGGCCGGTCAAGAACTGCCTTCTGGGCTGCCATGGGCGCTGTCGACACCAGATCCTGGAGTTCACCTAAGGTGAGATCGAACTCCGGGTGAAGACGCTGTTCGGGGCTGGGATCGACAGCCGGTTGTGATTCGGCCTGTGCCGATCCCTGTCCCTGTGAAGCCATGGATAGCGCTGTACTCACGCCAATTGCGCCGCCGACAACAGCGGCAGAAACAACAAAAACAACGGCTACGATTCTGATTGGCTTCATGGAAACAATTTGTCTATGACTTGCTCCATTGTGTCAACAGAGTGGAAACGAATACCCTTGCGCACATGTTCTGGAATCTCATCAAGGTCCCGCTCATTTGCTCGCGGAATGACAATATCCTTAATCTTGGAACGTCGCGCTGCAATGGTCTTTTCCTTGAGCCCCCCTATCGGCAGCACCTCACCCACCAGCGAGAGTTCCCCGGTCATTGCAAGCCGCGTATTGATAGTTTTCCCCAGTACCAACGACAACAGAGCGGAGGCCATGGTAATGCCAGCCGAGGGGCCGTCTTTAGGAGTTGCTCCAGCTGGTATATGCAGGTGTATCTGGTTATTTTCAAAGAACTCACGCTCCACGCCGAAGCTACCGGCCAGGTGTCGTACATAGGTGTATGCAATCCTGGCGGACTCCTGCATGACCGCGCCGAGCTGGCCTGTGAGATTTATTCCTTCTTTGCCCGGATTAGCAATGGCCTCAATCATGAGGGTATCACCGCCGTACTGCGTCCAGGCCAGTCCTACCGCCATGCCAGGCCCGGTGATTTTCTTCACCTCGTCGCCCCGAAAGCTCGGTTTTCCTAGGAGCTCCTCTACCAACTCCGGGGTAACTTTGTACGGGGGGTGGTGCGACTCAAGCACCATTCTGCGCGCGAGTTTCCGGTGTATTTTGTCCACCGCCTTTTCAAAGTTTCGCATTCCCGCCTCGCGAGCATACCCATTAGCTATGCTGAGCATCGAGGTCTTGTTGTACGAAACGTCTTTTTTCTTGAAGCCGGTGCGCTCGAGACTTTTGGGGATGATGTACTTGCGGGCAATTGCCACTTTCTCCTCGTCGATATATCCAGAGAGGCGGATCACCTCCATACGGTCCAGGAGGGCTGGTGGAATGCTGTCAAGCGTGTTTGCGGTGGTAATGAAAAAGATGTCCGAGACATCAAAAGGCAGATCAAGATAGTGATCTCGGAAGGCAACGTTCTGTTCAGGATCCAGCACCTCAAGCAGGGCTGAAGATGGGTCTCCCTGATGAGACTGGCCAAGTTTGTCTATCTCGTCAATCATGAACACCGGGTCTTTCTTTTTCACGATCTTAAGACCCTGAATGATTTTGCCTGGCATTGCGCCCACGTAGGTGCGCCGGTGCCCCTTAATCTCGGCCTCGTCACGCATCCCCCCAACCGAGAAACGAAAGAACTCCTTACCCAGCGACTTGGCAATGGACTTGCCGACCGAGGTCTTACCGACCCCCGGTGGTCCTACAAGACACACGATAGAACCCTTGAAATCTCGTTTGAGCTTACGCACAGTGAGAAACTCAAGAATGCGTTCCTTCACATCCTCAAGACCGTAGTGGTCTGCATCTAGAATACGGCGGGCTTGTTCTATGTCAACTTCCTGACGTTCAGGCTCGGCCCAGGGAAGGGTAATGATGGTGTCCAGGTAGTTGCGTGTGACCGTGAACTCGGAACTATTTGGCTCCATAAGGCTGAACTTTTCCAGCTCCTGCTCAACAGGTTCACGAACATCCTCCGGCAACTCAAGCTTCTCAATGGCTTCTTTAAAGCGTTGATGCTCACTCGTCTTGGCGTCGGTCGGCATACCCAGCTCTTGCTTAATGACCTTCAACTGCTCCTTAAGAAAGTACTCACGCTGACTTTTCTCTATTTTTTCGTTGATCTGGTTCTGGATCTTTTTCTGAATACGCAGGAGTTCCTGCTCCTTCTTGATGAAAAGCAGCACCTTTTCCATGCGCTTGCGAACCTTGGTGGTCTCAAGCACGTCCTGTTGTTCATCGCGGTCAATGTTCAAAATCGAGGTAATGAAGTCGGCGATTTTCCCAGGATGGTCTATGTTGACCATGTTCAGGCGCATTTCTTCCGAGAAAAAGGGGTTTTTCTCGGACACCTGCTTCATCTCACTAATCAGCGAGCGGGTAAGTGCCTTGACCTCATCGCCGGTTTCATCAGTATCGTCAAGGTACTCAACCGCGACTGTGATAGGCGCGGCGTCGTTGAGAACCTTCTTGACACGAAACCGCTTAAGCGTAGAGATGAAAACGTTCATTCCTCCATCTGGGAGATGTATGCGTTTCACAATTTTCGCTACAGTGCCGACCCTGTGTAGGTCATCGCCACTTGGGTTTTCAGTGTCTTCGTCCTTGAGCAACACGAGTCCGATCATTCCATCCTGAGAGATAGAACTCTCAATGATTTCCATCTCTGGTGCGCTGTTGATCATCATTGGGCTAAAAATGCCCGGGAAAATTGGTTTACCGCTGAGCGGCACGACATAAAGCTTATTCGGCAACACCATGTTTGCCGGTACAATTTCTTGTGGAGTACTCATTTATCACCTGTTAGTTTGCTTGTATGTAAGGAGCTTCAACAAGTTTAAAAATAGGCCTTCCGACGGGAGAGGTCAAGTACGACCTTCCGGCCACCGTCACGAGTGAAAACAAGGTGCTCGTCGCTCAAGCCGTCCATATGCTACTGTATCAGGTAATGAATCGCTCAAGTAGTGTTCCAGCGCTCATCCTCAGAACATATCCTGTCGGCGAGATACACCTCGGCGTGCGGCTGTTCACTGCGGAGCAGGGTGTGGTACAGGCTTTGGCGCACGGGGCGCGCTCACCTCGTGGAAAGCTGCGCGGTGTAGTAGGGCCGTTTCATTCCGGGCTCTGCTACCTCTATAGCGATCCGGTGAAAAATAGCCACAAGATTACAGATTTCGATGTTCGCAGCTTTCGTACCGGCATCCGGGAGGATCTTGACCGTTACTGTACCGCTGCGTTGTGGATTGAGTCGGTGCTTGCCGGACACGCAGGAGGGTCTGAAGCCGCCGAACTGTTCCACCTGCTGGAAGACTGCCTGGATATTCTTGCCGAGTTAGAGCCGCGCAAGGTTCCCCGACTCGAGGCACTATTCCTCTGGCGATTTCTAGACATCCTGGGGGCTCAGCCGGAACCCGGACGATGCTCCCTGTGCGAGGTCGTCATTCCAGACTCCTTGGACGCCTCGTACTCTTCGGCCTCCGGTGGTTTTGTCTGTGGACGCTGTGGTGGAGTCAGGTCGCCGTTATTGAGCGCTGGGGCGCGCGCGTACTTATCAAGGTCGGATTTGTTGGGCGTTGAAGAAGCAGTTGAGTTGGGTTTGGCGGCCGCATCACTGGGTGAACTGCGGACCT
>PXEI01000363.1 GCA_003564775.1 Spirochaetaceae bacterium | reverse complement strand
TTGTCCGGTTCGGTGAGCCTGATCTCGGCACGACCACCACCAAACAAGCGACGGAAAATATTGTGAAAGTTCTTGCGAATTCTGTTAAAGGTCTCTGCAAACAGCTGGGCCGACTCACTTTGAATCTCCGCGGTAACTGCCGCCAGATCCTCACGAGCCTTTCTGAGGTCCTCAAGCTGACCACTCAGAAACTCATACCGTTCCGAAACCTCGTTAAACTCTTCCGGCGCCATGAAGTTGACCGTTCCCAGTTCACGCACCTGCTCACGAACGGCGTTAAGCTGATCACGCAGGTCCTTAGCCGGAACTTTCAGTTCGAGCAAACGCGACTCATACTCCCGAAGGTCGCGCGAATGCCGCTCCTCAAAATTGCTGTAAGTGTTTCGAATATCTGAAGCGATCTCGGTCACCGAGATCTGTAGACGTTCTACCTCACCTTGACGCTTCTCAAGAGTCTGCATAAGTGACTTGACGCGCTGCTCCTTCTGCAGCAGGTCATGATTCTTGCTGGAAATGGTCTTCTCAAGCCGAGAGAGTGCCTCACGCAGACTGTCCTCACCCCGTCTCCGTTCGGCGTGCCGGGTCTTGAGTTCTTCCATCTCCTGAGCTGACTCGTCCAGCCGTTTGCGGCTGTCAGAGATCTGCTGCTCGGTGTCTGCGAGCAGTGACTCCTGCTCACCTCGCTCGCGCTTTGTCCGTTCGTGCGCCTCAAGCACTGCGTGGCGCCGCGCACGAACACGCTCACGACCAAGGCGAAGCTCTTCCAGTGTCGATCTATACTCAGCAATTTTCTGTTGAAGCTTGCGGTTCTCCTCTGTAAGCGCCCCGCGTTCCTCTTTGGCATTCTTGATCTCGGTACGGCAAGCTACAATGCTCTCATCAATCTCACGCTTGCGGGTAATAATGCCTTCAGGTGCAAGAAACTCATCCAGGAAACTGGGGATTATCGCGCGGTACCGAGTAAGAATATCACGGAGCTCTGCGATACGGGCTTCCAGTGCAACGAATCCCTCAGACGCACTCGTGAGGAGCCCGGCCGATCGGTCGGAACCCAGTTCCTTGTAGTTCGAGATGTCTCCGAACAAGTTCCGCTTGCCCTCGGCTGCAACCACAAGCTCATCCATTGCACGCCCAAGCTCGTCTTCCAAGGCCGAGCGTCGGCCGGTAGAGTAGCCCGACTGCAACAGACCGCGATCCAACTCACTGACGATACTGTCGGTCAGCGACCGCATCTCACCCTGCAGCTCTTCTTCACGGGCTTCTTGCTCGGTGGTGATTGTCTCAAGCTCACGTATACGAGAGTCATTGGCCGCAATCCGCTGGGCCGCACCCTTCAGCGCCTCGTCAAACTCGTTAATCTGCGTTTCGGCCTCGCCTAAGCGGGTCTCATAGTCCGCAATCTCGCCTTCTATGCGGGCCGTGTCGGCCGAAAGGTCTGCAATTTTACCTCGGGTACGATCTGCCCGACGCTCGTCACTTTCTATTTTTTCGTTTAATTCCTGCGACCGCTCGACCAATAACCGGATGCGACCTTCAATTGTGTTGCGCTCGAGCTCCGCAGCGTAGAGTTTTTTCTGGGTCTCAACGAGCTCCCCCTCCATGCTGTTGACCTGGTCCAGGTTCTCCTCAAGCGAGGTGTTGATGCCGTCAATCTCGCTCTTGACCGAGTCTCTATCAGAGGTGCGTTTTCCAAGGAGTTCCTTTCGCTTATCCTGCTCTTCAAGAAAGCCCTTGAGGCGGAGCAGCTGAATGTCGAGTTCAAGCTCAAAGCTCTGATCCCTGAGCTCGCGGTGCTTCAACGTCTTCTCAGACTGACGCTTCAGCGAGTCATAACTCCGCTTCACCTCACCAATAACGCTTTCCACCTGGCGCATGTTATCCTCGGTACGCTCAAGTTTCCGCTCGGCCTCTTTACCGCGAAGCTTAAACCTGGTGATTGCGGCAGCTTCTTCGAAGATGTATCGCCGTTCTTCAGGCTTGTTCGACAGGATCTGGTCAATTTTTCCCTGCTCCATAATAGAGTAGGACGATTTCCCAATCCCAGTGTCGTAAAACAGCTCCCGCAGCTCTTTCAGGCGTACAGGCTGATTATTGATGAAGTATTCGCTGTCACCAGAGCGAAAAAGTCGCCGCTTAACCGCGACCTCCGGCATATCTATGGGAAGAACACCCTGATCATTTACCAATGTAAGCGTGACCTCGGCAACGTTGAGTGCTTTACGGTTTTCAGTACCGTTAAAGATTACGTCTTCCATGCGGTCCGCCCGCAGACTCTTTGTGCCTTGTTCACCAAGCACCCACTTGATTGCGTCCACAACATTGCTCTTGCCACAGCCGTTTGGGCCAACCAGGGCAGCAATTCCGTCGGTGAACTCCACACGTGATTTATCTGCAAAGGACTTAAAGCCGAAAATTTCAATACTCTTTAGGAACACATTCTCTCCCGATCGCTGCGCTCTCCCGATAGATGCGGATTCGCGGTTGCCCGTAGTGTACACAGCGGGCAGTACCCTTGCAAGACGGACCGTAGCTGACTAAAGTCGTACCATGAACTTGATTTGCGGCATCGATGAAGCCGGTCGCGGCCCGCTTGCAGGGCCGGTGACGGCCGCCGCCGTTGTGTTGCCACCGACATTTGATAAGGATCTGCTTCGTGACTCCAAAAAGCTAAGTCCCACGCGGCGCGAGCTGGCCGCTGCGGAGTTACGTCGAAAGACCTTATACGGCCTCGGTTGGGCCACGCACTACGAAATTGACGAGTTAAACATTCACCAGGCAACCCTGCTCGCGATGGAACGTGCTCACAACCGGCTCATGCGCGCTATCATGTTTCTTCTGCGTGGCGACACGGATAGGTGGTCGACTCATCAAGACATCGGGAGGCGACCACGCACACCAACCTCTCGTCCGGCGTGGGCCACTCTTCTGCCTTGGGCGGAACTATCCCTTCCGCCACTCGTGCTGGTTGACGGAAAGTATCCCCCAGAACTGAATCATGAGACGCTGTGCGTTATAGGAGGGGACCACCTTCACCCGGAGATTATGGCGGCTTCAATTCTGGCAAAGACCGCCAGAGATCGCTGGATGCGAGCCTATGCCGAGGTCGAACCGGTCTACGGTTACGATCGTCACAAAGGGTACCCCACCCAGAACCACAAGAGCCTCATAGCCAAAAATGGAGCATCACGCATCCAACGCCGCAGTTTTCGTTCTGATTAAGATACTGCTGGCATCACAATGTCGATCTATACGTTTCGGGCTTTAGTCGTCTGAGTTGTGGTTCTCCTTCGGAGAATACCGGTTGCTTTGCTCATAGTTGCCAGAATCATTTCTGGGCTTGTGTGGCTTATCACCTTGTGTGTCTGTGCCCTTTGTCTTCCGGGTGAACACCCGCACCGGCCGTTCGCCGCTGCGTGGGCCTCCTGGCCCAGCGAAATCCGCACTACCCGGCTTCCGGTTACCGCCGGACACCCCAGGCCGTTCGGAGCGATCACTTCGGGAGTCGCGTCCCCGGCTATCGCCACCGTAGCCGCCACGCCCGCCGCGGTCACCACCTCTGTCGCTGCCGCCCCGTTCGCCGCCACCGTAGCCGCCACGCGCG
>PXEI01000256.1 GCA_003564775.1 Spirochaetaceae bacterium | reverse complement strand
GCGCCACCGGTTGGGGCGCCGCCGTCTGCGGCCTATCGTGCAAACTGCGGAAGGAACTCCGCAAACTCGCGCAGCATGTGATCCAGAGCGCCGCGAGCGCTTTCGACATCGTTTACTACTGGATCAAGCAGGATTGCCTGCATGGCCAGGTCGCGGTCGCCATGGACGCAGGCGTCGACCACCAAAGAGCTGTACGCCAGTTCCCGGCGGCAGAGCTCGGCAATACCTTCCGGCAGCGGCGGCATCGAAAGCCCTATGACCCCCTGGCCACAGCTTACGCCCGGAACCTCCACAATCGCGTCGGACTGAAGGTTGGGAATGAGTCCGTTGTTTGGCAGGTTCAGCTGGTGGACAAAGGTGTTGAGGTTGTAGTGGACGCCCTCGACGATCTCCGGTACGCCCTCGGTGCGTAGCTTGCGCAGTTGTTCAACCGGCTCCTCGCCTGCCACGACCTTTCTGGCCAGCTCACGGCGCACCTCGCGCCGGGAATGGTTGCCGGTGAAGCTCTGGGTATGCAGACCATAGCGTTCCCACGGCTTTTTTACCGGATCATGCACAAAGGGCAGGAACTCACAGAGGTGGCTGTCGCTTGGCGTGGGCATAAGGCCAAAGATCTGGTACATCTCGCGTGAGAGCGGCTCAAACTTAGCGCGCTCGGGGCGCATCCAACGCTCGCGCAGGGCAGGGTACAGATCCTCGCCGGTGTTCTTGTCGCGAATGTCGTAAGCCCAGGAAAAGTGGTTAATGCCTGCCGCCTTAATATCCAGGTGCTCAAGCCCGGCCGCCATGAGCGGCTCGCGAAAGTGCCGGGTCTCATGATTGGTGTCTATCTTCACATCAGCCGGTACATCAATGCCGTAGAGATCTGCCAGAAGCGCCATGGCCATGGCATAGCCCCACAACAGCTGGTGGCACATGCCGACAACCTTTATCTTGGTGTAGCGCGTCACTGCCTGAGTGAGCCGGATCATTGGGTTCACGTAGTTCAGCATCCAGGCGTCGGGACAGAGTTCCTCCATGTCCCGGGCAATATCCAGAATGAGCGGCAGGTTGCGTGCGGTGTGCGCCAGGCCTCCGGGGCCGCTGTTCTCTGCATAGGGCTGGTAAATGCCGTACTCACGCGGAATGCTCCAGTCCTTTTCCCAGACTTCCTCGCGGGGGCCTACCTGCACAGATACAATGACAAAGTCTGCGCCGGGCAGGGCCTTACGGCGGTCTTCGTGCGCACTGATGGTGGCGCCGGAGCCCCACTCGCGGTTCATCACCTCGGCAAGCTTGTACATAAGATCAAGCGCGGCAGGGTCGGTATCTACCAGGCGCAGATCTACCCCACGCATGCGCTCTGAGCGCAGGATTGCCGAGATAGCGCGCTGTCCAAACACGGCGCTTCCCGCTCCAAGAATGACAATGACCGGTGCCTTCTGCATATTCACTTCCTCTGTTTGCCTATTTAGTTCCTAACTGTAAGAAACTATAGACTAACCGCAGTTTCCAGGGTCGGTCAAGCGGGATTTTGGTATTTTACCAGCGGGCAGGGTCTTCTGGGGAATCCGTCGATTCCGTTTTCTACGGGCTGGAAATGAGCTGCTCGTCAGGGCTGAGTGACTGAAAATGACCTACGTTGTAGGTGTAGACCCGGGAACATCCCGCCTTCTTTGCGGCCTCGAGATGGAGCGCATCGTAGACAATGCCGCCTGTGAGGCCGTTCTGCGACACCAGCTTCAGTGCGTTCAGGTAGTCCTGGGTGCGGAGCTCAACCACCGATAAGCGCTTGAGTATGTTCTCTTGAATGATCAGATGGGCTTCCGCACTGCTGATTCTCTTAGGTAGCGGCAAACTGGTGAGTACCGAGTAGGTTTCCGCCAGTGCATGTGTTGAACAGAAGCCTTCATGCTCCGCTGATGTGTAGGTGGTGAAGCATACAAAGGCGGCGGTGTGGTTGGAAAGCTGATCTACAAAGGCCGGAACCAATACCGAGGTGTCAAACAAGACCTTCATTCTCCGGAGTTCTCCGCTGCTATATCCCAGTCGCGCTTGTCCCGGGCTTTGTTTATGTACTCCGCAGTATCAATGTCTACAGTTCCGCTGCCGTGATGAACAAGTACTCCCTGTTTGTGGATCAGTGAGGCCTCTTGTCCGTGAGCCTTGATAAGGACGCCCTCAGCCGCGCTTTCAATCTCGAGCTCAGTGCCGGGATACATGTGGTAGCGCTCTCGCATAGGCTTAGGAATAACAACTCGTCCTGCCTTGTCAATGGTAATTCTCATGGTAAAATGGTATTTCTTGCTCCACATTCTGTCAAGCTGAGACAGGACTTGTTTGATAGACCGCACCGTATCACCCCGCCATGGTATGCCCTCGCCTGCGGCCCTCTTGAGAGCCTATTGTACTTTCTCTAACGCGGACTCCAAAGACGATTCCGGCTCCATGGTCTCATCCAGTGAGGGCTGTGTGAGTGAGTTCACCACAGCAAGGACTCCCTTCCGGCCAAGCTTGCGTGAGGTGGCGTACATGGCCTGAAGCGCCGTTCGGGCTACCGGCTCTGCTTACTGCGCTCTACCGCCATACGCCCCAGGGCCACCGCGTTGTAGCGCATGATCTGAAAGATAGTGCCGTGCTCGTTACGCGACTTGTTTTCGAACAGCAGGTACAAAGCAAGCTCCCACCCGGAGGTGGTTCGGAGTGTGACCAGAAGATCACTCCGGTGTTCGGAAAGCCTCTCGTCCACAAAGCTTATGCTCTGCGGCTCTACGGCCACCACCAGATCACGTGCGGGTTGTGGCTGCTGAAACACGTCGCGAAAGTAGGCGTCGTGCGGCGTGGACGCCGCCTGTCGGCCGCGCGCTGCTTCGTCAAATGGAAAAAATTCAGTGCGCGTAATGTGAGTAGAGGAATGTGCGTCCACAGGTCTTATGGTGGCTGACCCGAGTACGAAAACTGGTGTGAGCTTCGGTTATCGATTCACGTAGACCTTGTTCGGCACCTTTGTCCTGTTGGTGCGGTGCTGCAGGAGCATAACGCTAACCTCACCCACACCGAACGCTGGAATACTCTCATCCAAAACAATACCCGATCGGGTATTTTCCCACAGTCTCGTATTGAAATTATAACCTATCGGGTATAATATGTGGGCATGGGTTCGGAAAATCTCATTGGTAGCTTCATCAAAGAGCAGCGCAGACAGGCTGGCTGGTCTCAGAAGGAGTTTGCTTTACGTGCAGGTTTAGGACTGCGTTTTGTGCGAGATCTTGAGCAGGGAAAACATACCGTGCGCTTGGACAAGGTGAATCAGGCTCTTCTCATGTTCGGTTATCGGGCAGTTCCCGGTAGAATAGAGCGCACAGAGATAACAACGTGACGCAAGGAGTAGTTCTTGACCAAGAGGTCACCGACAAAGGAGGCACGCACATGACACAGCACGACACCACACGCTGGAACATCCTCATTTACGGTGCCGGGCCCATGGGCAGTATCATTGCCGCCCGGCTGCATGAGGCCGGACACCAGGTCTCGGTTCTGGCGCGCAATGAGCGTCTGGCTCAACTGCGCCGGCACGGAGTAGTCATTCAAGAAGAGGGCTCTGCCACGCTTGAGACCGCGCGCGTCCAGG
>PXEI01000481.1 GCA_003564775.1 Spirochaetaceae bacterium | reverse complement strand
GGTCGGTCGGAAGTCGTTCGGCGTGCGGTCGACCTTTATCTTCGACAACGTGAGAACGAAGCCATCGCGAACAGGTACGCACATGCGTATGCCGCAACCAATCAACTTGAAGATGAACTCGACGGTTGGACTGAGGAGAGTGCGTGGCCAGCCGACTGAAAAGAGGCGATGTCTGGCTGTACACCTTTAAGAAGCCGGACAAGCGTCGCCCAGTTGTCATCCTCACTCGCCCCGAGGTAATTGGACTCCTCCACACGGTGACGGTGGCTCCCGTTACTTCGACTATTCATGGTGCTCCGAGTGAGGTTATCATCGGCCGAAAGGAAGGCCTTAAACACGACTCCGCCGTGAATCTTGACCATATCCAAACAGTTCAGCAGGCCCAACTCCACAGCTTCATTGGTCGTCTTGGTGCCGAAAAGGTGCGCGAGCTATGCCACGCCGCCGCAATCGCTTTAGGCTGCAAATAGGCTACCGCCCACCCCACCCACTTTCTTAGCGCCTGGCAAGAACTACGGCCAAGACGCTCAGGTGCGCTTCGTAACGCACGTGGGCCAGGGTGATATATCGTCCATTGCGAACTCCTCTCTTCTCGATCTGTGCACTATCCGAAAAGTACAGCTTTCTTATAGTGGGCACTGCGTTTACACTTTCACTCAAGTCTCATGAGAGGTGATGAATGAACAATAACGGTAAGAATGCCATTCTCATTGTTGAAGATGAAGCGCATATTGCCATGGCTGAAAAGTAGCTGAGTATATCTGTACATACGGTCAGCTTTCATCGGAAGAATATTCGCCGCAAACTGGGCATTCGTGGTGCGGGCGTCCACCTTGGCACGGCCTTGTTGCGCTAAGCTACGGCTGTCATGAATCCGGCAGAGAGGAAGGGATTGTGAGAGTAACCGTGGTCGCGTCTTCTTGTGCGGTGTTAACCGCTATCTTCCACCCCTGTGCTTCGGAGAGAATTTTGGAACTATAGGTGCCTATACCGGTTCCGCCGTCCTTTCCGCTGGTTGCGTACTTTTCAAAGAAGGACTCGCGAATTGCTTCCGGTACCGCACCCCGGTTGCGGATGCTACATTCCAGTTCCGCCCACGGAGTTCCATCACCCCAGTTCGTGGACGAACCGCCAGGACGAACGAGTACCTGCACCTGGTCTCCCTTTGGTGAGGCCTCCACCGCATTCTTCAGTAGGTTGGAAAACACTGAGTACGCGAGCAATGTTTCTCCACGTGCCTTAAGAGTTGCGATATCTCTATCACCCTCTGTGGAGACAACAACCTGGACATCCTTTTCAGCCGCTATGGCCTTACAGTCAAATATACACTGCTCAAGTACCTTGGAAAGGTCAATGTCTTCCTCGGTGTAGCTGTAGATCCCCTGCTCAACCTGATAGAACACCAATGAAAGGTTCAGCAGACCGAGTACGGTTTCGCCGGACTCCATGATCATGTCCAGGTATGCCCTTTGCTGTTCCGTGAGGTTGGAGTCGTGCTGCATGATTTTTGGAATATTAATAATTCCGTTGAGCGGAGACTTAATATCATGCTGCGATATGCGGTCTACCTCTGCTTTAAGTTCTTGAAGTCGCTTTTGCTCGGTGATCTCGTCCTTAATCCCAATATAGTTGACGAGTGAGCCCTGCTCATTCCGTACTGGTGAGATAATTGCATTTTCCCAGTAGAGCTCCTTGTCTTTACGACTATTCAGCAGCTCACCCCGCCAGGTATCACCCCGGACTAAGGTTGCCCACATCTGCCTGTAGAACTCCGTCCCTTGGCGACCCGACTGAAGAATTCTTGGGTTCTTTCCAATCACCTCTTCCTTGGAGTAACCGGTTACCTTTTCAAAGAACGGATTCACGTAGGTAACCTCTGCATCGATATTGGTTATGACCACAGAGGCCTGCGTGTTCTCTATGGCCATGCTCATAACCCGCAGCGCATACTCTGCCTCTTTCTCTGCAGTCAGGTCTATGGCTACGCCCTCTATAATGGGTTCTGGCCGGTCAGGATACTCTACCAGATACTCATAGAACATAAGGTAGCGCGTAGCTCCGGATGGGTGAATGTAGCTTGCAACAAAGCTTGCTTGGTCTACCGCAGCGCTCAGTAATCTCTGACGGTTTACCTCGTGAGTTCGAAGGGTCTCGTTCGTCCAGTCCGCGATATCATTAAAGTTGCACTGCACGGCCTGCTCCTTGCTGAGCCGACCGAGGTGTTCTACGCCCTCGCTAATGTAAACCAACTCATTCCCTTGTGTTGCGGCGAAAAACACCACTTTTTCGGAAAGATGTTTCCCCAGGTTTGAGAATCTTTCTTCACTTCTGCGGAGTGCTTCTTCAGATTCCGTGCGCCGTGTTATGTCATGCAGGACCAAAACCCAACCTGCCGACTCTGAGTAGCGCGTGAATAAAGGCCGAGAGTACACCATGAGCGTCTTCCGGCGTCCCGCATGCTCGCAGGTGACCTCGTGCTCCCAGTCGTTGGTCACATCATGGTGCTGCACCTGGTGCCACAACACTGGGAAGCGCTTGTTCGGGAGTTTTCCTATGGCTTCTGAGCGTGAAACTGCAAGCATCTGCTCTGCAGATCTGTTAAGTTCTACAATTTTACCGTCGGCGCTCAGCACCATTATGCCGTTGGTTACGTTCTCCACAATAGTTTTGTAGGTAGCTGGTGTAATCTGAAATAACTGGTACCGAATAATACCCGCTGCCATGACCGAGTACCCGAGGATAAAGAACACCGGCGCCATATCAATCTGGGTAGTTATCATAAACAAGCCGCCCATCCACGGAATAAGCAGTCCGGCAAGAAGAAACAGGGTCTGCCGCCGAACTATTGGTGGTGTGTTAGCTATACGGCCAAGAACAAGTAAAATGCTGAACGAAAACAGGAGTAAGGTGTAGGCTGTGGATATCTGCATCCAAATGCCCCACCCGTAGGAGAGAATCTCAACAGGCCCTCCAACCACGAGCGACGGGTTAAGACGAACGAGTCCATGGAGCGGATCACTCCAGGCCAGCACATTGGTGAGTAACGGTTCAACTGCAAGGGCTACCAACAAACGACGGCTAATCCATGACCTGTGATCAGTGTGGTAGAGAATGAATATGAGCGTCGCAGGTGTTAGCAGGGAGTAACCGATAAACTGAAGGTTGTCCCAGAAGAGCTTTGCCTCAAGACCAACACTGTAGAGTTCAAAGAAGTGTCCAAGCGACCACTGTGCAGAGGAAAAAAATAGAACAATGAGGGCAGGCCCACCAATAGCCACCCGCCACTTGAAAAGGTATATGCCTAAAGCAAGAGAAACAACGGTTGCAAGCAGGGGAACTGCATAAATAAATGAAAGATCCATGATGGTGTATTCCTTCCGGAACGAAGGCCTTCTGAAGCAACCTCTTTTTAATTTCTTCTAGTCTGAGTCTACAATACACCCGGCCTGTACACCCTGTCGAGTAGATACTGTCGAGTAGATACTGTCGAGTAGATACTGTCGGATGGGATCTCGTCCAACAAAGGCACGCTAGCCAATACCGGCGGGGCGGCGTTCGTGTTCCAAGCTGGCGTGTTCATGTAGTTCACAAGGGCTGTGTGCAGGACTCGGCTTCCG
>PXEI01000113.1 GCA_003564775.1 Spirochaetaceae bacterium | reverse complement strand
GTAGAGGCGCCCATCTGCCTGGCTATGGCCCGAGTAGTTACCGCCGACCAGCCCTTGTCTCTGAGCAGAGCGAATGCGGCATCTATGACTTGATTCCGTGAGTACACACGAGGCTGCTTCATGAGCTGGCTCCTGCTGCGAAAGCGCTTTGTATAACGCTTGTTATAGTAAATAACGCCTGTTATTATGTCAAGCGTTTTGTGGCGGCTTTTGGGGGGCTGCGGCGTTGAAAACCCCAAAAGGCCCAACTATTCCTTTGACATATTGGTAATACCATTATACCGTTATTCTGTAGCAGAACACTGCACAGGAGCGAAGAATGAGCATGGAAGGTCTGTTGTTCCAACCCATCACGATCCGAAACCTGAAGATACGAAACCGAGTTGGAATGGCTCCAATGCATACCAAGTATGCAAGTGAGAGCGGTGAGGTGACTGACAAGCTCATTGAGTATTTTGTAGAGCGCGCTCGTGGTGGAGTGGGGCTCATAGTTGTAGAGAACACCTGTGTCGACTGGAAGCTCGGCAAGGGTGACGGCAACCCGGTGACGATCCACGACGACCGATTTCGCCCCCGGCTCAATGCCCTGGTGAAAGCGGTGCATCGTTATGGTGCCAAGATCATTCCCGAACTGCATCATGTGGGCAGGCAAACCTACCGCTCGAACCTGGAAGGCCGAACTCCGGTCTCAGCCTCGGCGGTGCAGTCTGAAGTCGGTGGCGACATGCCCCGTGAGATCACGGAACGCGAAATAGTCGCTACCATTCAGGACTTTCGTGATGCCGCCCGTCGAAGCAAGGAGGTCGGGTTTGACGGAGTTGAGCTCCACGGCGCTCACGGCTACCTCTTTAACAGCTTTATCTCGCCTCGTACGAACAAGCGCACAGATGCATGGGGAGGCCCATTTGAGAACCGCTGTCGTTTTGCGGTTGATGTGGTTCGCGCGGTCCGTGACGAGGTTGGCCCTGACTTCCCCATCTTTTTCCGCATGAGCGCGGCTGAGTCCACGCCTGGCGGGCTCAAGCTTGAGGAAGGCGTGCGCTACGCACGCGTACTGGAGCAGGCGGGAGTAGACTGCCTGGATGTGTCACACGGCTCTTATGAGAGCATTAGGCATTTTCCTATGCAGGGAGACCCCCTGGATCAACTTGTGGATCTTGCCTATGCGGTTAAGCAGGCGGTCACGGTACCGGTCATTGCGGTTGGGAGTCTTGGAATTGACCCCCAGGTTGCCGAGCGCGTTATTGCCGAGGGCAAGGCCGACATGGTGCATTTTGGCCGCGAACTGCTTGCCGAGCCCCACTTAGTTAACAAGATCCGCAGTGGAAAGCTTGCGGAGGCCCGCACCTGCATTCGGTGCAACGAGTGCACCGGCAGCATCGACAAAGGCCATTTCCTGGCGTGCGCAGTGAATCCTGAACTTGGCTTTGAGTACAAGAAAGCCCTTGGCGCCGCCCGTGGCGGGAAACGAGTTGTGGTAATAGGTGCGGGGCCAGCGGGCCTTGAGTATGCCGTAACCGCCGCGCAGACCGGCAACTCGGTCACCCTCATGGACAAACGGAACCACATTGGCGGTCTGGCCTCGGTCTGCTCCATGAGCGAGTACAAGAACCGGGAGATCTGCAGACTGATCCAGTACTACGACACCTTGATTCGCAAGTACGGGGTAGACCTCCAGCTTGGTGTAGAGGCAACCGCCGATCTTGCTATGAGCTACTCCCCGGACAAGGTTGTGCTTGCCCTTGGCTCCACTCCTGCTTCGCTGCCAATTACCGGGGGCGAACGGGCACGGGTTGCTATTGACTCACTCATGGACGGCGGCGCGGGCCTTGGTAGCTCGGTCTGTATCATTGGCGGCAGTGGAGTGGGGCTCGATGTAGCGATCTTTCTCAGTCGTAAGGGAAAGCGTACAAGCATTCTTGAGATGGGCGATATCGCCGGCCGCGAGCTGAGTGGTCACCTGCGTTGGCATCTTCTGGAGATGGCTGCGGAGTGCGGGGTAGAGATCCTTACCGGGCACACGGTGCGCGAGATAACCGAGAGCGCAGTACTGGCCGAACACCGTGGACAGCGCGTTACAGTTCCATGCGATGACGTCCTCTCCGCTGTGGGCTTTCAACGACTGGACACCAGCGCATTTGAAGAGTCCTTAGCCGCCTGCGGAGTGGAGACCGAGGTACTCGGTGAGATGGTAGGTGCGGGCCATTTCATGGACGCCATCCAGGCAGGTTTCTGGCAAGCGGTGGAGGCATAACTACAGGCACGCCGGCGGCGTTCCGGTAAGAAAAGACAGGTCACGCGAAACGAAGATGAGAAACAAGGAGAGACTGCATGGGACACATTAAACGCGGACGGGACACGGTAGAGCAGGTAACGATCGACACCATTGGAAGCAAGGGGCGGATGAAAATTACGCAGTTCTTTGGCAAGGATGCGGCACTCCCTGACCTTGCGGGCTCGGACAAAGACTTTGAGTCAAGCTTGCACTTCCTGCATGAGCTCATTCTCGAGCCGGGTACTCAGATTGGCGAGCACACCCACACCGGGAGCGAGGAGATCTACTTTCTGGTTGAAGGCAGCGGCGAGATGACGGTTGACGGCGAGCTTGTAAAGATGAAGGAAGGCGACGCGGTACTCACCCACAACAACAGCACCCACTCCTTTGTGGTCACCAGCTCAACGCCAGCCAAGTTGTACGTTGTGGAGGCCGGGGTTAAGTGACGGCCCGTTGAACCCTGCGGCAGCCGGGCGGTGTCAGCTACCGGGAACCATCCGGCAGCCGGGGCGGTGTCAGCTGTCGGGAACCCTTCTGCAGCCTGGCCCGGAGATCCGGCTGCGGCCGCCGCTGTGCGGGCTCACCTGAATTTGGGTGCTTATGCGTTCCTTGAGGGCGGCGACGTGGGAGATGATGCCAATCATCTTGCCGTCCTGCTGCAGGCCAGCCAGGGTTTCCAGGGCGGTGTCCAAGGCTTCTTCATCTAAAGTGCCAAAGCCTTCATCCAGGAAGAGCGAGTCTACCCGCACCTTGGTGCCCGCCATCTGCGACAGCCCCAGCGCCAGGGCCAGGCTCACGATAAAGCTCTCACCGCCGGAGAGGTTCTTGGTGGAGCGGATCTCACCAGCCTGGTAGTTGTCGAGCACGTTGAGCTCCAGTGCTTCCGCATCGTCACGGATCAGCAGATAGCGGTCGGTCAGCTTGTGCAGCTGGCGGTTGGCCTGGGAGATCATCATCTCAAAGGTGAGGCCCTGCGCAAAGTTGCGGTACTTCTTGCCGTCGGCCGAACCTATAAGCTCATGCAGGGTGTCCCACCGCAGGCACTCCTTCTTCTGTGACTCAATCTGCTGCTGCTTTTCCTGCATCTGGGTCTTGGCGGCCGCGTTCTCACGCAGGCTGTGTTTGAGGCCCGCCACCTCCTCACGCAGCGTGGTGAGTGCTGCTTCATACTCGGACTGGCGTGGCTCAAGTTCAGATAGCTGCTCGGTGGTGAGTTGGGCGGCTTGTTCGGTGGCCAGCCGTGTTTCCCGGTCCTTCCGCCGTGCCGTGAGCTCTGCCGTGCGTGCATCCATGTTCTGGGCACGCGCCTTGAGTGCGCCCCGCTGCTCTGGGGTGAGTGTGGC
>PXEI01000488.1 GCA_003564775.1 Spirochaetaceae bacterium | reverse complement strand
TTCCAGGCTCACCTCGTAGTCGCCAGCTGCCACTCGTTGCGCGGCCCTGTCCAGTCGGCCCAGCGGCGCCAGCACCAGCCTGTTCAGCATCAGTGCCACAGCCGCGCCGACCGCAATCAGGGAAATGACAACAATCTGAAGCAGAGGATAGAAGTCCGAAAGACGTATGACCTGCCCCTCCTCTACCAGCACCAGATTGTACCAATCCAGCTCGGCTATGTACCCAACAGCAGCCGTGACCGAGTTACCCTCAAGCTCGACAGTGAGGGTCTCAATCGCCTCCGAATTTACCGGTGAGGTGTGGAGGGCAGCGCGTGCCTCTTGCATGCGGCGAACATCCTCTGGTGTGTTGAGGAGTGTATACAGGTCGATGCGGTCCCGGTCGTCTGTCACCCGTGCATTGTGATCAATCAGGGCGCGGTCACGGTGAGCCAGAATCTGGCCGTCGGCATTGACAATAACCGTTGCAACACCGGGTGCTTCATGTTCCACGAGTGCATCTAGAAACTCACTCAGGTCCAGGCCGGTACCAGCCGCACCCAGCAGGCTCCCGTCCTCAGTGCGCACCAGAGTATTGATCCAGACCCGGATCTCGTTGAGGTACCGATTGTAGTCTACGTTGATCCAGAACTCGCGCTCTGACTCAAGCGTCGCAAAGAACCAGCGATCATGGGGTGCCGCTGGGTCCATGACGGTGCGCTCGGTGCCGTCGGTCTCGGGAGTGTTAATGTAGTAGCTCAGCCCGTCGGCAATAGCAACAAAGTAAGAGCGGTCGCGAAACAGGTTGCGGTAGCTTTCCAGCTGCAGGAGAGCAGGCTCACGGAAAGGTGCCTCCTCTTCATTCAGCATCCACGCCCGAACCACAGGGTCATCGGCAAGCTTGAGGCTAAGCGTTGCGTCGCGGTCAATGATTGCAAGGATTCGGTTTCGTTCCAGAAGATTCTGTGAGACCGAGAACCGCTCAACGTACTCCCCCGCCACGGCCTGCACCGTCCGCACAAAAACGAACACAGAAGCCACCGTTGTCACCACGTAAAGCACTACAATTGCGGTAAGAAAGCTTCGTCGCAGTGAAAGCGTCAGGTGACGCGGTGCGGATATCTTCATTGCCTGGTATTGTAGGACGAACACCAGACATTTGCAATTCGCATTCGCCTGGCGACGTGCAATGCGCTCCAACCGCGCAACATTGCGTAGCAATTCCGAGCGAATCATTAAAGAATGCAGCATTAGCGCTTGATGCAGCGGCATCAGAATCCTATCTTTGTGGGATGTAACTGAGTTGTACAACCATACAAGGAGATTGCAACAGTCATGAGGCAACAGAATCAGCTCTTAACGAGTAGAACCCAGGTAAAGAATCGGTACGCGCTTTTGCCGAGTGAGGGTATTCCCTACTCACGGCTACCGGAATGGCCCACCGCGCTGGTGCAGGTGTTGGCGGGCCCGGCCCTCGGCGCCGAGTTTGTTGAGTACCGCATAGAGTTGGAAGCCGGTGGCGAGGGAGTTCACCCGGCCGACGGTGAGATTGAACACTTTCTGTTTATACTGGACGGCTCAGCCGAGTTCACCCTGCTGCAGGGTGGTAGCGGCGCTGGCAGTAGCGGCGACGGCGAGCCTGCGACCCGCAGCTTTGGGCCCGGTTCCTACGCGTTGGTTCCGCCGTCGGTGGGTTACCGGCTTAGGGCTGGCACCACAACAGAACTGTTGCTGCTCCGCAAGCGCTACGAACCGGCGCCGGGCATTTCGGAGTTTGCACCGCTCCTTGGGTGTGAGTTAGATGTACCGGGTGAGGTGTACATGGACGACCCCGGCGCCGCTTTGCAGACGCTGATACCAGAGGACTTTGCCTACGATATGGCTATGAATATTTTCACCTTTCAGGTGGGTCACAGCCTCCCGGTTACAGAAACGCATATCATGGAGCATGGACTCTACGTCCTTGACGGCAAAGGTGTGTACTACCTTGACGACTGTTGGATGGAGGTAGAAAAGACCGACTTCATCTGGATGGGGCCCTACTGCCCTCAAAGCTATTACGCAACCGGTCTGAGTCCAACTCGATACATTTATTACAAGAACGTTAACCGCGACATTGCGCTGTAAAGACACGGCGCACCAAGGAGCAACACCATGCAAGAAAAAATTTACCGGGACGAGGATGTAGACCTCTCGGTGCTCAATGGAAAAACACTTGCCGTTCTCGGCTACGGAATACAAGGCAGGGCGCAGGCCCTGAACAGCCGCGACTCAGGCTGCACCGTTCTTGTTGGCACGCGCCCAGCGGCCGAAAGCCGGTCTCGAGCGGAGGCGGAGGCCGACGGGTTTGAGGTCTACGACTATGCCGAGGTCGTGAAAAAGGCCGATGTCCTGCTCATTGAGCTTGCCGACCCCGCGCAACCGGCAGTCTATGCAGAGGACATCGCCCCCAATCTCCGTCCTGGGCAGACCCTCTGTTTTTGCCATGGCTTTAATGTGCTGTATGGCGCCATTCAGCCGCCCAAAGATGTCAACACGGTGCTCTTTGTTCCTAACGCGCCGGGCGCCTTTGTGCGCGAAAAGTACCTCAAAGGCGAAGGCGTGTACGGGTGTGTGGGCGTAGACAACGACGCAACCGGCAACGCCTTAGAGATTGCCTTAGCCATTTCCAAGGCGGTTGGCTCAACTCGCGCCGGGGTTGTGGAACTGAGCTTCCAGCATGAGACAGAAGGCGACAACTACGAGGAACAGATCCTCTACGGCGGTGTCATTCACCTCATGAAGCTCTGCTTTCAGACAATGGTCGACAACGGCTACGCACCAAGCTTTGCATATGCAAAATCTATTCGGAGTCTCCGCAGCGTTATTGATGTTATGGATGAGAACGGGATTGAAAACTACATCAGTACCCGCTCCAGTCGCACCTGTGAGTTTGCGGTGCGCACCCGGGGGCCGCGCGTCATTAATGAGGATGCGGTGCGGGAGATCTTTGCCGAGACCGAGAAAGGGCTTTTTGCCAGGGACTGGATGCAGGAATGGCAGCTTGGCATGCCGCAGATCCACCGCATGCGGCGCACCGCCGCCGATAGCACTATGGAGAAAACCGGCAAAGAATGGCGGGAGAGTTTCGGCGTATGAGCGACACCGAACGGCTGAGCAAAGACATAGAGGCCATTGCCAGCTTCTCAGAGAGCCCACCGGAGCTCGGCTACAGCCGCCCCAGTTTCTCCGCCGCCTGGCGGCAGGCATACGACTACATCATTGAGCGGGCGAGCGAAATTGGAGCCGAGCACCAAGTAGATGCGGCAGGCAACCTGCACATACGCCACCCGTTGGTGGGCTGGGAACGGAAGGTGTGGCTCTCGGGTTCACACCTTGACTCTGTGCCCTCTGGCGGTAAGTTTGACGGCGTATCCGGAGTTGTGATTCCGCTTGAGGTGATGCGCCGCCGGCCCGAGCTTCCACTTGAAATAATTGTGTTTACCGAGGAAGAAGGCACCACATTTAACATGGGACTGCTGGGAAGCCGGCTCTGGGCTGGCACCCTTGACCCGCAAACCATGACCCGCATTCGCAACCGCCACGGCGAAACCGCGGCCGAGGCTGGTGCCTCGCATGGGCTGGACCTGGACCAACTCGCAGC
>PXEI01000211.1 GCA_003564775.1 Spirochaetaceae bacterium | reverse complement strand
CATTGAAGACGCTCCCGACGGCACGGCTGCGCTTGATGAGGATGAGATCCTTCGCATTATCAGGGACTTTGCCGATGCCGCCGAGCGTGTTGCGGATGCTGGCTTTCAGTATATAGAGTTGCATGGGGCCCACGGGTACCTTGGAAGCCAGTTCCTGTCCCCCGCCAGAAACCGGCGCAGTGACTCATGGGGTGGTAACCTGGAGGGCCGGACTCGCTTTCTCATTGAGATAACAAGTGAAGTCAAGCAAAGACTCAACGGCCGAGCTCAACCACCTGTGCTAGGAATGCGTCTTGGTGTAGCCGACGGTGAACCCGGCGGACTGGCTCTTACTGAAGGACTGCAGGCGGCACAGATGGTTGTCGCGGCTGGAGTTGATCTGCTCCATGTCTCCCATGGAGGTTCTCTACCGGAGTTAGATCACGGAGAGTCACGCTGGTCTACCACTATGCGCTTGGCAGAAGCGGTTCGACCCTTAGTCAGTGTACCGGTTATTGGTGTTGGTGAGATCCGCACTCCCGATGAGGCTGAGGACGCACTGTCGCTTGGAGCTGCAGACCTTGTTGCGGTCGGTCGTGCATTACTTGCCGATCCAGGATGGGCCCGCAAGGTTACGGCAAACCAGGTGGAGACAATAGAGCTTTGTCAGGACTGTAAGCCAAAGTGCTTCCACTTCTCTGAACCGAGCAAATGCCCGGCCCGCAAGAACTTGCGCACGCGCGGGGAGCTGTAGAGAGCTACTACCCTCAAAAGCCGTGGAGTCAGCTGGCTTCCTTAGCGTCGTCCAGGACCCTCATGACTTCCGGCAAGAGCTGTTTCTTACGGGAAAGGACGCCGGGGAGGTCAAAGGTGTTCTCGTCAAGTTTCTCATAGGTGAGCGCTTTTTCACCTTCCTTAAACGTGCTGGTGAGAAGCAGACTGTTGCCTTTGATGACATCCGTGACGAGTAACAGGGCCCAGTCGAGCTTTCGCTCCTTCGCCACAGCTGCTACCGCTTTCTGTAAGCGTGGCTTGTAGGCGTCGGAGTCTGTGAGGGTCGTGACCTCCACCTGACCAATCCCCACGGTTTTCCCTGCGTGATCGTATTGTTTGAAGTCGGCGAGTACGATCTCCTTTGGCTCACGGCTTTCCATAGCAGTAATCTGCGAGAAGAGGCGTTGGGCATGCTCACTTGCCGAGATGCCGGTTATGGTCTCCAGGCGATGTATGGCGCGCCGGTCGGCCTCTGTAGTGGTTGGCGACTGCAGATTAACGGTGTCCGAAACAATTCCGGACAAGAGCAGTATCGCGATGTCTTCCTCGACAGCCAGTCCATGGGAAGCGAACTCTTCATACACGAGTGTGCATGTGCTCCCTACAACACGGGTGGTGACCGCGATAGGCTGGGTTGTTGAGGGTGGGGCGAGACGGTGATGGTCGACAATCTCCAGAATATCAGCCTCGACGGCACCTCCAACCGCCTGGGACACCTCGTTGTGGTCAACCATAATAAGCTTGGGTCGCGGTCGTTCAATGAACGAGCGGCGACTGACCATGCCCAGGAACTTTCCCTCATCGAACACCGGAAGACCACGATATTTTGAGTTTATAAGTTCATGCTTGGCCTTTTCAAACAGAGTTGACGCCTCCACGCGTGGCACCTCGGTGTCCATCACTGTCCTCACCGGCGAGCTCAGACGCAACAGGCGAATTGATTCGACACTGTCGGTCTCGGACAAGAAGACAGCGCCAGAATACGAACCGAAATCGACCTGAATCTCTGATCTATCCTGGACACCGGTTACCACAACTGCAGGAAAGTTGCGATCAACAGCAAACTGAATGATATCGGTTCTGTTGCCAATTACGAGCAGCGGTTTTTCCGCGGATCTGTTCAGGTAGTCAAACGCGGTCTCGGATGGCATTGAGCCGGTCATAATGGGGGCGGAGAACCGTTCCTCGCTACCTGATTGAATGAGCTTTCCGGGCAGCACCTTTGGGAAGTTTGCTACAAGGAAGTCATAGCGCGGCCTTCCGTCCTGGTTTTGGGCCAGGGTAAAAGAGATGAGCTCGTTGACGCCGATAACGCCGACGAAACTGTTCTCGGGGCAAATGACCGGGAGGGCACTTACACTTCGTGTTTCAATTGCGTGGAAGGCCTCCAGCATTGGGTCGTCCGGATGGAGGCTGGGAAAGTCAGACTGGGTAACCAGGCCTACCGACGGTGCGATCGTGTCGTAGTGCGCTGGCAACGCAATTCCCGATAGCTCGAAGACATCGCGAATTTGGGCGCTTAGAGGACCGCTACGGATAGGGATGTAGGTATGACCTGGGTCAATCCGTTGTTTGAGCGCGGCGTAACAGACTGCGGCACAGGTACAGTCCATGTCCGGGTTTTTGTGTCCTGCAACGTAAACGGTATTCATGATGTCACTCCGAACTCAGGCAGTGCGAGACTCAGTCGATGTAGGTACAGCTGAGACCACGAACCATGATTCTACCACTAATTGCCGGTGACGCAAGTGTTCCGTTTAGTTGAATGGTGATTTGTTGCAAGCGAATGTCTCGGTGGTGGGTTCCACCGAGACATAGTGCGCCTGGTTCTGAGGGTAGCGCTACTCGACCTTGAGGACGTCGGATATTGCTTGTTTCATTGCTTCTTTGGGCAGTGCGCCTGCAGCCATTTGAGGCTGATCCTCAAGTGGGATAAACAGGATCGACGGAATACTCTGAATCCCAAAAGCCTGGGCCAAGTCTTGCTGTTTGTCGGTATCAACTTTGTAGATGTTGATCTTTCCGTCGTACTCCTCGGCGAGTTCTTCCAGAATTGGCGCAACCATCTTACACGGTCCGCACCAGTCGGCGTAAAAGTCTACAACTGCAGGGAGCTCGCCCTCGAACTTCCACTCGGTGTTGGCATCAAAGTTAAAAACCTTTTCCTTAAACGCTTCGGTAGTGAGTACTTCTATCATGATATTGACCTTCCTTGCATATAATTTATTTCATATATAGTGTAACGCATGTGAAAGGCGAAGTAAAGCGCCTGAAGAGAAAAGTACAAAAAAAGGACGCTCGGCGTCGGCCGAGCGTCCCAAAGGTTTCCGTTCTTACGGAGTTGTGACTCTTAGAGAACCAAGATTACTACGGTGGTAAGAATGAAAATGGCGAAAGCCGGGGAGTCAATGTGAGTATCACCCCAGTTGTGGAACAGGCGTGCGTGGAGCTCACCAAGGAGCGCGCCAAGAACACCAAAGATTGCACCGACGATAACTGCAACCATTACTACCTGGCCAGCGCTGATCATGGCAAGAGCAGCCAGGGCAGCTGGAAGAGCAATGTGGTGAGTTACAGGGACAGGGCCCTTCATCTCAAGGAAGAGAAGAGAGGTAGCCGCAATACCAAAACCGATAACCGCACTGCCAGTCACAATTGAGGCAAAGGAAGAAACGAGACCAACGCTTGCGCCAATGATGACCAACATGTCAATGCGACTCATGAACGGAAGCCATGCAATGGAGCGGTCCTCAGGCAGGCCGAGTCGGCTGGAAGCAACGCTTGGGTCATGCTTGCCGAGGAGGCCAGTTTTGCCCGGTGAGAACACAAGGCGTACGATAAGGGCGCTCACCCATACACCAACTGCGATCGTGTCGGTT
>PXEI01000126.1 GCA_003564775.1 Spirochaetaceae bacterium | reverse complement strand
TCGGACACGGTGTGTTTCCCGGCCAAGGTGGCCCACGGGCATGTCCTTGACCTGGTTGCCAAGAAGGTCGACCGCATCTTCATGCCTATGATGATCCGCGTTCCCAAGGAGAACCGTCACGGACACAAACAAGGCTGTGACGTCTGCCCGGTCGTGCAGGGCTACCCTTTGGTCATTCATCATAGCGACGAACCCGAGACCCGTCATGGTATTCCCTTTGATCACCCAAGCTTTCACTTCACCGACGCCTCTCAGCGCCGGAGCCAGACAAAGGCATGGGTGATAGAGACATTTGGTCTAAGGGGCAAGAACGTAGAGCAGGCACTTGAGGCTGCGGATGCCGCACTTAACCGATTCTCCAGTGAGATGCACAATGCGGGCCGTCGAGTGCAGGAAGATATGAACCGCGAGGATGGGCCAGAGTTTGCCGTTGTGTTGGCAGGTCGCCCCTATCATGCAGACAATCTCATAAATCACCACATGTCGCGACACTTCACGCAAAACGGAATACCGGTACTCTCGCTGGAATCAATAGCTGAGCTGGACGACCAGGACATAAGCAATGCCAGAATGGACAGTTACAATCCCTTCCATACACGCATGCTTGCAGCCGCTCGTTATGTAGCCGCAAAACCAAACCTGGAACTTGTACAGATTGTCAGTTTTGGTTGCGGTCATGACGCAATTCTAAGTGACGAAGTCAACCGCATTCTCAGCGAATCATCGGACAAAGAGCTTCTGGTCCTGAAGCTGGATGAAGGTGAGGCTTCCGGCCCACTCACCATCCGCATAAAGAGCTTCATTGAAACAGTGAAGACAAAACGCTCCCCCCGAAAACGAGTGGGCGAAGGCATGACCGGCCCTCGCAAGGTGCTAGCACACGGGGCAGCCCGTCTGTCAGACGGTGCCGAGCACATTAAGGGAGCAGTGAGTCGCCATACCCCACTCCAGTTCGCAAGCGGCCCCGAACTGTCGGAGCCCTTCACCACCAAGTTCACTGAAGGCGACAAAGATCGCCGTACTATACTCATCCCGGTGCTTTCAGAAGCCTTCAGTTATCTCTGCGTCAAGTTTCTTGAGGCCAAGGGATTCAAGACTCGGCTGCTCCCGACTGCGGGCGAACGCGCAATTGCTCTTGGCAAGAAGTATGTACACAACGATATCTGTTATCCAGCCCAGATCAATATTGGTGAGATGCTCGCGATGCTGGAGACCGGTGAGTATGCACCGGACGAGGTTGCCGTTGGCCTTTCCAAGAACTGTACAGCCTGCCGCGCGGGACAGTACTCAACCCTTGCCCGCAAGGCACTTGATGATGCAGGATACCGCGACGTTCCTATCATCACTACCGGTGAGGACACCAAGAACATGCATCCCGGGTTCCGCCTGCCTATGAGCTTTCAGCTGAACCTGTTATGGGGTCTTACCCTTGTAGACGCCATGGAGTACATGCGCCAGACAACCCGGCCATATGAGCTTAACAAGGGAGAGACCGATCGCGCCTTTCAAAATGCGCTTGAGGATATAACCGAAAACCTCCTGTACCGCTGGCGGGATGGGTTGCGGGCCTTTGACCGTGCAGTACGAGCCTTTAACCGGATTCCGGTTGACCGCTCAGTACGCAGACCACGCGTGGGCATAATCGGTGAGATTCTGCTCAATTTCCACGAGGGCTCAAACGGATACGTGCAGCGCTACCTTGAAGACAACGGAATGGAGACTGTAATTCCCGGAATGTCCGACTTCTTCAGGAAGAAAAACGTGGCGAAGAAGGACATTGCGCGCCGAAGGCTGGACAAGCACCCGGCCTTGCTAGGACTTGTTGGTGGCGTGTTGGAGACCGCATTTGAGTTTGTATCCGAACGGGTGCAGTCGCGCCTTGAGGGCTTCCGCTTTTTCGAGGAGCCTCACCGAATGAAGGATGTGGTACGTGATGTCGAGCACCTTGTTGACCCGACCTTCACTATTGGGGAGGGCTGGCTCATGCCGGGTGAGATTATTCAAATGGCAAAACACGGAGTCGACAGCTTTGTAATACTCAGTCCTTTTGCATGCCTTCCGAATCACATCACTGGACGAGGAATGATTAAGACACTCAAGCGCGAGTTTCCTCATATTCGGCTGGTAGCGCTGGACTACGACCCGGACACCAGTTTTGCCAATATTGAGAACCGACTGCAGATGTTGATTATGGATGCAAAGGGTGCAGTTGAGACCAAGCGCCAAGCGGCTGCGGAGCAAGCACAGTCTGGGTCGGCAACGGTTTCGTCGGCTATGCACAAGAACGACAGCGCATCACGATAAATCACGAGCGCACACCACGAACAGATCGGCCGGTAGGGCACGCACTGCCCTGCTGGCTCTCTATCCAAAGTTAGAAACTGCCAGCTAAAAGACTCCGAACTGGGTACTGTAGCCGGTGTCGATATCTACCAACTCACCGCGAAAGAAGCGGTTGGTGCCATCCTGGCGCCATTCGTAACGAATCATTCCGCCGGGTACATCGTCACTGAACCACCATTCATAAAAGCTGGCTGGAGCCCCTTCGATACCCGGCATGGTATGCTGCACGTGCTCATACGAAAAGCGTCCCGCCGGAACCTCCGTGGTGCCGGTAGAACGGCGTCGTGAGCGGAGTTCATTTGGCGACAGGAAAACCAACTCGGTAACCCCAAATCGCTCAAGCTGGCGTTCGGCTTCCGCGTCCATTCCTCCATCTCCCAGGAGATCATGGCCGAACTCTTCGTAGTTTATCTCGCTGCGCACCGGGGTTGCCCTACCGGGTTGCTCATAGACCTTGACAAGCGGCGAGAAGAAGTCGTCAAGGAGGACCTCGTACTCAAAGGTCCGGCTGCGATCACCATAACTAATGTACCACCAGCTGGTACCGTCGTTATTCCAGCGCAGAAGAGCGCGCACAGCCTCGATCCGGTAGCTACCAGAGGCATCACGAGCTTCTATACTCCACCGAATTCCCTCGGACTCGTCGAAGTTGTGCTCCTCCGTCCAGAAGCCCCCAGCATAAAACGCCACGTTGTAAGCCAAATAGAAGACGGCTTGTTCATCCAGCGCGCGCAGCGGGCCAACCGGCCGCGCCGCATACTCGTTTGAGCCACGCGCTGCGCTCCCTGTGCCACGCAGTTCCTCATTGTAAGCCGTCGGCTCGGGGCTTTCATTCCCTGAACTCAGAGCCGCACATCCAGAAACGAGAAAGAGCGCAACAATTACACTTACAATTCCAAGGAAGCGCGGCGCTGAGCCTCCTTGGCGACGTGACCGGTACATCGTCATAAACTTAGTCCTCTAAAGAAGAAAGATACCCCTCCATCTTCTCAATTTTCCGGGCCAGCTCATTATGTTTCTCACGTTCTTTTTCCACGACGGCCGGGTCAGCCTTCTCAATGAAGCCGGAACTTGAGAGCTTCTTGTCGGTACGATCAAATAATGCACGCTGTTTCTCAAGCTCTTTTCGCATTCTTTGGGTTACCGCAACCACATCGACAGCGTCTTTTAAATCAACCCATGCTTCGTACCCTGTTCCAACTGTGGCCACCGCGCCGTCGGCGGTTGCCTGCGTAGCCTCCGCTGCACGATCAACGACCCGCAGTTCTGAGGCCCCTACGAGGCTCGCAATGAGTGGTTT
>PXEI01000267.1 GCA_003564775.1 Spirochaetaceae bacterium | reverse complement strand
TTCAAGCCGCCCCTCTATGACAATCCAGAGCGAGTCGGCCAGATCACCCTCACGGAAGAGCTCCTCCCCGGCCGCTACACGCCGATCCTGTCCAGTAGCCAGTATTTGGTCGCGGATTTCAGAGGAAAGACCGTCAAAGAACCGGGATTCGTTCAGCACCTCACTATCTTTCACAAACCTGACGGTACAACTAATAGTTTTTCCGGTCAAGAACTGCCGGGCTCTGCACAGGGGCCCCTGGGCTTTTGCTATCGTTCGTGAAACCTGACCGTTAAGAGGTTGCCGGTAGCCGCATCTACTCCCGAGAGCTCGATGTACTCTACCGCCCTAAGCGGTATTCCAAGCCGTGTTTTGGCCTGTCCATAGACAGTTCGCAGTTCCAGACGACGGTTTCCACCGGAGCGACCCAGATCAATGTAGCTTGAAACACCGCATGTACCAGAGTGATTCTCGGCCATGACCTCTACCGACACGTGACCGAGGTCATGGTCTACATAGCGTTCAAGGTCTGCCAGGGTGACCTGAAACGAGTTCTGCGGAAGATTATGCGTCCCTCGCAGCCCTACGTTGTGAACGGCTGGAGCCCTCCATTCCGGGTTACTCTGCCACGAATCAAAGCCAAGACGATTGTTTGTCTCACGGATAATCAAGGGGTGAGGTTGTTTTTCCCAAACAGGTGAGCCCGGATCGTTGGCGTCCATTAACCAGTAGAAGTCTACCGGACGTCCGCCGTTCACGGTCGCTTGAAATTGACAGGCCTCATTGAGCAGGGCATACACAACCAGAACGTTTTGGTAGTTGTGGCTTTTCTCCAGGACGAAAAGCGTGTGCCGTTCGGGGAACGGCTCTGCCGAAAGGCAATTCGCACCTATGCTCAAGGAAACAAGGAGTGAAGCAGTAACCGTTAACGCATATCGACCCACACTACACATTACTTGTTAGGTTCGAGCACTCATGTAAAATACCCGTGAGAGTCTCGTGAGAATTCAAAGAATTGTGAATGACGATGGCGCTCGCGGTATCTCGAATTAAGGCCCGGCGTACCGCGACTTTTCCCCTCGGCCAGTTCTTTTACAAGGCACTCTACAGTTCTGTCAAAGGTCTCATGATCCTGGGCGTTATACTTATGGCCGTGGTCACGAGTATTGTCCGGAGCACGCTGCTGAAGACCGACGCTAAGGCATCGTTCGTTGACGGTGTGCTTTCGCTCGGAATCGCCGCCGGAGTACTGCTTCTGCGACAGAGTGATTCGGGAGACGTGCTCTCCAGGGTTTGAGGTCGGACACGTGTACATGAGCAAGACCGGAAGCCGGTATCTTGCTGTGGTCTTGTTGCGGCCTGCTGGCGAGGAGACCACGGTTTCACTGCCTGTACTTGATCAACGCAAGCGAGAGATCACCGAGAAGCTTCACCCAAAATTTCCGCACCTCATGCTCGAGTTAGTTCCAAAAAGCCCGTAGGCTCCACGCGCAGATGCGACCCAAATGTAAATTATTTTCATACATGAGTTGACAATTCAGGTTCAAGTGTGTTTATATATCGATATATTAATATTTTTCTGGAGGGTCTTCATGAAGACTTTTTCGACAGCGGTGCTGTCACTTTTCGTTGTTCTTGGCTTGGCGCTTGTGCTCGGTTGTGCGCAAGACACACCCACCGTGGCGGTGGAGGATAGTTTCGATGTTGTCGTGATTGGCGGCGGCGGCGGCGGCCTCTCGGCCGCGGTTGAGGCGGCAGACGCCGGTGCCTCGGTGGTTGTTCTTGAGAAGATGCCGGGAGTCGGCGGCAACACCATGTACGCCACCGGTGGAATCAACGCGGCAGGCACCCGTTTTCAGGATGCACTCGACATTGATGACTCGGTAGATCTGTTCATCGCCGACACCATGAGCGGCGGGCGTGAGCTCAATAATCCCGAGTTGGTAAACATTATGGCAACCCAGTCTGCCGACTCCGTGCACTGGCTCACCGACCTGGGGGCAGACCTCAGCGATGTCGGACGTATGGGTGGACACTCGGTGAACCGCACGCATCGTGTCACTGGTGGAGCCCCGGTTGGTGCAGAGATAGTGCTGACACTGGAGCAGGCGGTTCTTGATCGTGGGGTTGATATTCGCGAGGGCAACCAGGTAACCGAGATCCTTATGAACCGCGACGGTGCGTATGCAGTTCGTGTCCAGCGGATCAATGGAGAGGTCTACGTGATCCGTGCCGGCGCGGTAGTCGTGGCTACCGGTGGTTTCGGGGCCGACAACTCACTCGTTGCCGAGATCGATCCGGAACTGCTCGGATTCGGCACCACCAACCATCGCGGTGCAACTGGAGATGCCATAGAGATGCTGGGTGACAGCGTGACATGGATTGATCTTGAGCAGATTCAAACTCACCCCACCGTTGTCCCAGAGCGCAACGTGATGATTACCGAGGCCGTGCGCGGAAACGGTGCGATCATGGTTGGGCGAGGCGGAAATCGCTTTGTGAATGAGCTCGGTACCCGTGACGTTGTGTCAGAAGCAATCCTTGCTCAACCCGGGCAGACTGCATTCCTGGTATTTGACCAGGAAGTCCGCGAGAGCCTGGCAGCAATTGAAACCTACGTACGCCAGCGCCTTGTAGTGGAAGGCGAAAGCCTTGCAGATCTGGCCGCTGAGTTGGACATGCCAAGTGCTGCGCTTGAGCAGGCAGTTGCGGAGTACAACGAAGCTGTTGCCGCTGGCGAGGACACCACGTTTGGTCGTCCGCAGCTTCCCCGGCCGCTGCAGCGTGGTCCTTACTATGCTGTTGAGATCGGCCCGGCAGTTCACCATACAATGGGTGGTATTGGTATCAACACCTCGGCACAGGTTCTGGGAGCCAACCAGGCTATCATTCCGGGACTGTACGCCGCCGGTGAGGTAACCGGTGGAGTTCACGGTGCAAACCGCCTTGGCGGGAACGCACTCGCCGACATCATTGTCTTTGGTCGCATCGCTGGCGTAAACGCTGCAGCCTACACTGCACGATAGCTACCTTCGTCTCACATAGCGCAGCTTGTCACACAGGGCCGTCCAGATCCTTGGATGGCCCTTTTTCATTTCAGCAGCTCCGGAGTAGCAGCCGTATCTACCAATGAAGGTAAAATCTGCAACTTAGTACAGCTTCTCGCTCCAGTAACCGTGGAACCCCAGATGTATCGGCTCAGGAAGCCGCGCTGCGCACAGGGGTCTGAGGGTTTCAGCATCCAGAATATGTACGCGGGAAACTTCTTCAACCGGATCAAGACTCTCAGCAACTATGTAGCCATCAATTTCAGATGTAGATTCTACCCGAGGGATAAATACAGGTTCGCCGCACACTTTCGGGAACATATCGGCATACTGGACTGCCCCGGTTTCAACATCGACCCGCGCTATTCCATGCATAGGGGCCGGAGTAGACCTTTCCGGTGGATCTGCTACCGACCAGAAGTACCGATACGGTCGCCCCTGGAACTGCGGGTTTATGCAAGGCAGCTCGCATGCGTAGTGACAAATGACCTTCGTACTGACTGAACCATCATCTGCCAGGCGGTACCGCGTAGGAACAGGGCGTACCGTCGCGGTTCCAGGAGATCCCGACATAATGGCACGAAAATCCTTGAGTGAAGGAAAATGATCAAGCCGTAGCGCATCCACA
>PXEI01000110.1 GCA_003564775.1 Spirochaetaceae bacterium | reverse complement strand
CCGGTGTGAGCGTACTGGCCGACATGATCCAGAAAACGGGCTGCCCTATCGGCCTGCTCGTCTCTTCCAACATAGTCTTCCAGCCAGGCGCGAAACTCATCATTCAAGGTCCGATTGCAGGCCCGAGCCTTGTTCCGAGCAGCTTCAATAAGTTGTGGATCTGCGCTAAAGGTTACGTTCTTCATAGCTATAGTGTGCACGATACTCGTGTACACGGCAATGGATTTCTGTTACTGTAGCGCCAGAGAGCTTGCATAGGATAGCTCTACACCATCGCTCCCAGGGAAGTTGTATGACTACACGAACAGAACACTGGAATAAAATATTCTCCACCAAGTCCGATCCCGAGCTCGGTTGGTATGAGAAAGATGTCGCACAGACGACGAAATTCATGGATGAGATGCAAACTACCGAGTCTTCCACGGTCTTTCTTCCGGGCGCCGGAACCTCCGCGCTCGTGGACGAACTTCTAGCCAGAGGGCATACACTCATACTTAACGATATCAGTGACCAGGCTTTGAACACACTGAAAAACCGAGTTGGCACAAGCGACCGCTTGAGATGGCTTCATCACGATATCTCTAAACCGCTGCCGGATGACACTCCCCAAGCACATATCTGGATTGATCGTGCTGTTCTTCACTTTCTGCTGAGCGAAGAGGATATTCAGGGGTACTTTGCCAACCTTCAGTCTGGTATATCGCCGGGAGGCTACGCATTGCTGGCGGAGTTCTCTACTACCGGCGCGCGAAAGTGTGCTGGTCTCAAGCTCCATCAGTACTCCATCGACGAAATGGCAGGTCGCATGGGCCCGGCATTTGAACTCGTTATGCATGAAGACTATACATATACCAATCCATTTGGGGACCCGCGTCCATACATCTATGCACTGTTTAAGAAGAATGGCGGTTGACGGTGCGCCGATGAGGTGGATGGTTTTTGCTTGACTCGACGGTGTCCAGATATTAATTTATCGACATTGGAGAATTTATGCCTGATTCTACCCAAGTAAACATGCCCAACCCTCGTGAGAATCGTCTGCTGGCCGTTTTGAAAGACTCCGACTTTGAGCGAATTGCCCCACATCTGGAGCTGGTCCCCTTGCCGCTGGGTCATGTATTGTACGAGTCGGGCGGGGTACTGAACTGGGTCTACTTTCCCACCGACGCCATCGTATCGCTTTTGTATGTTCTGGATAATGGTGCGTCCGCGGAGATTGCGGTCGTCGGTAACGAGGGGGTGGTTGGTATTGCGCTGTTTATGGGCGGTCAGACTATGCCTAACCGAGCCGTTGTGCAAAGTGAAGGTCAAGCGTACCGCTTTAAGGGGTCGATACTGACGCAGGAGTTTAACCGTTCCGGGGCAATGCAGCACCTGCTCCTGCGCTATACCCTTGCACTTCTTACCCAGATGGCCCAGACCGCCGTCTGCAACAGACACCACACAGTTGACCAGCAGCTGTGCAGGTGGTTGCTTCTGAGTCTGGACCGACTCCCAAGCAATGAGTTAAGCATGACTCAGGAACTCATTGCCAACATGCTGGGTGTAAGGCGGGAAGGGGTAACTGAAGCAGCTGGACAACTCCAGAAAGCGGGACTCATATCTTACCACCGTGGTTGCATTACGGTCCTGGACAGGCCGGGGCTTGAAGAACGAGTATGCGAGTGCTACGAGGTTGTCAAACTAGAGTTTGACCGGTTGTTACCCGACCTGATCGAGGACTGATCCAGCCCAGCCCAGCCCAGCCCAGCCCAGCCCAGCGTTCCTACCATCTACCCATTCGGAAATGAGAGGTCGACCCCACGATTCCAAACGCGTTCAGGACAAACAAAATGGCCACAACTGCCACGACCACATTCAGGATCTTCTTGATGTTTGCCTGCATGGGAATGTAGGTATTGATGAGCCACAGAACACCACCCAGTACCACCAACACTATTAACAGTTCAATCAACGGCATAGTTTTCTCCTTAGCTTCATAAGATATTTGGAACCTACGCATTGTCCGGCAGTGCGGTCTGTTCGGTAGCGAACATAAAAAAAGGGGAGGCTCCGAGGGTAGATAGCCGCCCGATGTGGGCCCAACGCTCCTTTAGCGGTGCTGGCCTCTGATCTCAGCTAGGCGAGTCTCAGCTATGCGAGTACGGATGAAGCCCGTGTTGATCACACCGGTCTTGACACCGTCAAACTGAAAAATTCTGCAGGTGTAGTTCATTGTCTCGGGTTTTTTGCCGGTGTACAGGTCGACCCCGTTGACCAGAATAGTGGGTGAACCTTGAAAGCGAATACGTTCAGCAAGCTCAAGATCGGAGACCTCGGTGACGGTGAGCTCTCCGGGAGCCAGCAAGCCTTCCTCTACCAGTTCGTGTAGATTGCCCAAAGTTGTTGTCGCGTTTGGGCAGCCTTCGAAATACTGGAGTTCTACCGATATCTTCACAACGATTTCCTCAACGGTTATTCTTGTTGAGATCACAACAATCGAGCCGGGACGAACCTAAGGCTTGCGAGTTGTCGTCTGCCAGCTTGTCGATAAAGCGCCGGATGATTCCCGGTTTTCGCTTCGACTCCTGTTGTGTTACAGCGCCAGCGTCTTGTTGGAAATCTGACCGACCAGCATCCTGGTCTGGGTGTTTAAGTTGTGCGTCTTTTTGATTCATAGTGTTCATCCTATGTCCTCCTTCATTGAGAAAAACTGTTCCCGAGTAATCTCACCACGAGCGTATCGTTGCCGGAGAATCTCTGGTGCCTTCTCATTATCCCGAGTCGTCCCCGGGTATGTTTCGAGGTTATCACTACCAGTCCTGTCACGATAAATTGTGCGGATCACCCAGAATCCCCCAAGAATCAGTACCGTTACAATCAGCAGTGGAATGATTCCATGCGCGATTCCTATTCCCATTCCACCGTTCCAGCCCCATCCGTGTAGCATATTATTAGCTCCTGTATCCGGACCTTCCGGATCTTCTACTCTATAAGGTAACGCATTGGTGTGAAGGTGGCCTTAAGGCCGTGTTACGGTTTTGTTACATCGGGAGCTAACCCACGAAGTGATATTGGCCTCACACTCGGATGGTGAGTTAGGTGTGGACGCTGCGACCTTCTGAAACCTCAAGTTCGCAAGGAATAGAGAACATAAAGGTGCTGCCAGCACCCGTCCCGGCGCTGTCGGCCGACAGCGTTCCCCCGTGGGCGCGCACCAGGTGTGCCGCTATGGTGAGTCCAATTCCGCTTCCGCCGTGTGTCCGCGACCGGGACTTCTCCACCCGGTAGAAGCGCTCAAAGATTCGGGGGAGTTCTTCCTTGCTGATTCCAATCCCCGTATCCGAGACACAGAACTGTACCATCCGCTTCCTGGTGCGTTCTTGTATGCGAGCGCGCACGGTCACGATACCGCCTGGACTCGTATACTGCAGGGCATTTCCCAAGAGGTTGATAAATACCTGGAGAATTCGCTCACGATCAACCATGACCTGCGGAAGGGATGCTGGTACCTCAAGCTGAAGCTTGACGCCTTTGTCGGTGAACTGTGGTTGCAGCCGGGAGCTTGCCCGCCGCACGAGTTCACCTGGGTCGGCCGCTTCTATCTGTAGCGGGATAGCTCCGGCTTCCGCAGCTGATAACTCCCGCATTTCATCCGTCAAGCGTTGTAGGCGGT
>PXEI01000404.1 GCA_003564775.1 Spirochaetaceae bacterium | reverse complement strand
CTCTACGGTGGTAGTGCCTGCGTCTTGAAAGGTGTGAATTCCTTCGTATACTACGTGGTCTGCGAACATGCGCTGCTGCTGTATTCGCACCGAGCGAGAGCCCACCAGCACCCGTGCCTCGCTAAGATCTTCACCCACCGGAACATTGTCTACATACACCGTGTAGGTGCCCGGGGTGCCGGTGTTCTGGAGTCTCAGGCTTGAGAAGCGAATAAGCTCGCCACTGAAACTCTCCAGCAGCGAGACTGAAGCCTGATCTGCAGCATCGAACAGGTCAAAAACCGAGTCCACTGCATCTTCGTGACGACTCGTTACCGCGTTCTCTGCGCGCGAGTAGACCGACAGGTCCAAGAGAATGCGCCCGGCACTGTCCTCCACCGAGCCAAAGACGATGAAGTCTAACTCCCGAAGTCCAGCTTGGTTTGGTCGCGCACCACCGGTGAAATTGAACTCGGTAACTCTGCTGACCTCGTAGCGGTCAAGTAGTCTGAGTGTTAAATCAATGGTCGCGGAGATGGAGTCAGCCGCAGCCTCTACACGCGGGTCCTCGGCTGTTTCAAACGTTGCAATTCCCACATTTGGGCGGGAACTCTGGGCTGCACTTGGAACCGCCACTACCAACGTGAACAGGAGCAGCAGCAAACCAAGTGCAAACGTCCCATGTTTAGACATCGATCTCATTCCTACCTCCGTCGACTCCGGCAATCGTTGTTCCGTTTGGTTTCATTATAGTGCGATTCCCTGGATAGTTACAAAGCGTTATCGGCATCTGTTACCCGGTGTCTCAATTACTGGGGGGCTCGATGTCTACTGGGGGGCTCGATGTCGGCGCATGAGGGTAGTGTGCAGGGCCTCGTGGCGGGTAATGAGCACCAGCCATTCGTAAAAGTTGAGCCTGCCCCGTACCGGATGGCGGAAGCGGGCCTCACTCAGATCCCGCCCAGCCGCACGTGATAAAACGGTGTCAGTTTTCTGCTGAGTGGACTCAAGCATGCTCAAGAGATCAGCGAGGTCGATCTCGGAACTTGGCTCGGAACCCGGCACTGCGGGAATGCCGCTATAGTCGTCGGGTATCGCAACGGCAGTCGGGTCAATGGGTAACGCTATCGGCGCTGACGCTCCGCTGGCTTCCGGGGCCCGGTCCACAAGACGCTGGAGTACTGCAGAGTACAACTCATCGGTAAGGTACAAATGATGCAGCGTCTCCAGGACAGACCAGTGCCCCTGCGGTTGTGTGCTCAGCTGCGACTCGTCGAGTGAGCTCACATAGCTTAGTAAATCCTCCCGGGCATTGCTGCGCTCCTTGAGTATATCGTCAAAAGTCATGGGGCCTCCTCGTAGATTCGGTGGGCCGGAAACATCTTGTAGATATAGTAGCGTGCTGAACGCTTCCAGAAAAGACCCGTGCCGCGCGCAGCATGTCAAAACATGGAAAGGCTTGGCAAATATATGAGGAGCTCACTGAGAAATCATAGCATCAGCGCCGGAACGGTGATAAAATGCGCTCAGGAGTTTTTGAATGAGCGACAGAATGCAGTTATTATCCCTAAAACAGTTATTGGCAAGAATGCTTGAAGAATACCGCTCCACGGGGACGGTCTTTGGGCTCCATGAAGATATTTGGTACCGCAAGCAGGATTCAAGAAGCATTCCCATCATGCGTGAGCAGTGCGACCTGCCTCTGGGCCCGGCGGCCGGGCCTCACACACAACTGGCGCAAAACATTGTGAGCGCCTACCTCAGCGGGAGCCGGTTTATTGAGCTTAAAACGGTTCAGATACTGGACGCGCTTGAGATAGAAAAGCCCTGTATCGATGCAGCCGATGAGGCCTACAACACCGAGTGGTCTACAGAGCTGAGCCTGGAAAAGGCGTGGCAGGAGTACGCCAAGGCCTGGATAGCGCTTCACGTGGTTGAGGAGCTCTGGGATCTTGCTGCCGAGCCAGGCAAGCGATCCTTCATTTTTAACATGAGCGTGGGCTACAACCTTGAGGGCATTCAGCAGGAGCGCATGCAGCAGTTCATTAACCGCATGACATCCCCCGGTGATGAGCCGTTGTTCCAGACCTGGATAGCGGAACTGGAGACGGCAATGCCGGTAATTCTTGCTGGCAGCGGCCTTGAGCACAAGACAGAGGCGGTGCAGGCTGCCTGCCGCCGGTCGGCAGCGCCCATGTGTAGCAGTGTGACGCTTTCTACTATGCACGGCTGCCCGCCAGCCGAGATCGAGTCAATCTGCCGGTACATGCTGACCGAGAAAAAGCTCGATACCTACGTGAAGCTCAATCCAACCCTGTTGGGCTTCGACACCGTGCGCGGAATACTCAACGATCTGGGCTATGACTATGTGGATCTGGATCCGGAAGGTTTTGCGCATGACCTCAAGTATGAGGATGCCGGTGGAATTCTCCGCCGCTTGCAGGAGACCGCACGCGAGGTGGGGCGGGGCTTTGGGGTGAAACTTACCAACACCCTTGCGGTCAACAACAACCGCGGGCGGTTGCCGGGAGAACAGATGTATCTCTCCGGCCGCGCCTTGTACCCACTGGCGGTTAATCTGGCGGCCAGGATTGCAGCAGACTTTAATGGTGAACTTCCTATTTCTTATTGCGGCGGTATCAGTGTTCACAACGCGGCTGCGGTGTTCAAGACCGGAATCCGGCCGCTGACCTTGTGTACCGTGTTGCTTAAGCCCGGAGGTTATGCGCGGCAGCTCCAGATTGCCCGCGAACTTGAGTCGGTAGCCGACTGGGGCGCCTCTGGCGCTGCGGGAGGCGACGGATTGGCCAGTGGGGGCGCCTCTGGCTCCGGGGCGACGGCTGGTGCGGCTGCGGGCGGCGCACGCATAGATGTGGCCGCGCTCTCCCGGCTGGCCGAGCAGGCGCGTACTGACCACAGCGCGCACAAAGATTTCCGAGGCACCGACCAGGTGCGGGTTGCCGGAGCGCTGCCGGTGCAGGACTGTTACAAGGCGCCGTGCGTGGCAGCGTGTCCTATTGGCCAGCATGTGCCGGAGTACATTCGCCTGGTTGGTGAGAAGCGCTTTGCCGAGGCGCTGGAGCTTATTTACGAGCGCAACGCGCTCCCTGCCATTACCGGCCATATCTGTGACCACCAGTGCCAGTACGTCTGCACCCGCCTGGACTACGAAGGCTGTGTGAACATTCGGGAGCTCAAAAAGATTGCAGTTGAGGCAGGCGGAAGCGAGTACCGCGCGGGGTGGAAGCGGCCCGAGCCCACGCGTGGGCTGAACTGTGCGGTGCTGGGCGCTGGGCCTGCGGGGCTCTCTGCGGCGTATTTTTTGGCGCGCGAGGGCTGCGAGGTGACGGTGTTTGAGCGGGAGGCCAACGCCGGTGGTGTGGTACGAAACGTCATTCCTGAGTTTCGGCTCCCGGTGGAGGCCATAGAGCAGGACATTGAGTTCATTGCCGAGCATGGGGTCAAGTTTGAGTTTGGCGCGGACCATGGCCTCAGCGCAGCGGGGCTGCGTGAGCGGGGCTTTGGCCCCGTTGTGGTGGCCATAGGCGCCGAGAAAGAGAACCCATTACAGATGGAGGGTGACCGTTCACGGGTTGTGCGTTCGCTGGATTTTCTCTGGGACTTTCGTGGTAACGCTTCTAAGGTTGAGGTGGGGCCACGGGTGGTTGTGGTGGGTGG
>PXEI01000307.1 GCA_003564775.1 Spirochaetaceae bacterium | reverse complement strand
TGACCGTATCAACAATGTCGCCTGCTGCTTTATCCAGCAAGAAGTACTGTCCACGTTTGGGATTTATCTCAAAGAATGGTTCGGCAACCATGTTGTGTATGGTATCCGCGTATACACCAGCAGCGTTCACAACCACGCGTGACTCGATCTTCTGTCCGTCAGCTGTGCCGATAGAGAAGCCCTTGTCAGTCTTTTGTATACCGGTCACCCTTGTGTTAAGCGCCAGCTCAACACCGTTCTCCACCGCATTCTCCGCCAGGGCAATGGCAAACTCCCAGGGCCCACAGATACCACCGGTAGGTGCCCAAAGTGCTCCCCGAATCTCCTGTGAAAGATTTGCATGCTTAGCATGCACCGTCTCCGGTGCCAGCATTTCTACACCTGGAATTTTGAGCACATTAGCGTTATCAACAAGCTCACGAAGCGATGCCAGTTCTTCTTCACTAAACGCAAGTACCAAAGAACCAATTCGCTCAAATGGGAAGTTTAGCTCGGCAGCCAAGCGATCATACATTGGGTTTCCACGGGCATTCATTTGTCCGTTCACCGTTTTGTGATAGGCGTCAAACCCGGCGTGTACAATGGCACTATTAGCCTTTGTAGTACCGTCTGCCACGTCCCCTTCTTTCTCCAGAATGAGGATCGACAGATCATACCGGGAAAGCTCGCGCGCAATGCCACAGCCTATGACACCTGCACCGATAATTACTACGTCGTACATCTCTCCTCTCTTCATGCGTGAGCCATGGAGTAGTTGCAAGGCCCGGGGCGCATTCATAGTTTTACTTAGTTCATGGGCAGTATAAGGGGTGTTTTTAACAACTGTCAAAGAATAAATGAAAAACGTTCCGTTTTTCACTCATCTCTTTTTAACATAGGTCGGTTTCGAGTTCATTGCTTGTTTGTACGCTTCATGGCAGTTCACTTCGTCGCACTTAAAATGGATAAAACCTTCTTCTTTGAACGGCATGATCAGAACCTCGTTCCAGAACTCAACGTTCCTCTCAAGGAACTTCCAGAGTGTTTCCCGAACTTCAGGATCGTTGCGGTCATTTATGCATATCTCAAGATACCCACCAGAGTACAGCACAACCGAGATCCAACGTTTGTTTACCACCAGCTCTGCTACCGTGCTGTACGGCCCAACGAAGTCGCGAAATTTCCGGATCCACTCCTCATGGAAACCCGGGACAATGTAGACGACACCATCTAAGGAAAGCCAGGAGGCACCGGTATGGAGCGAGAACTTCTCCTCGGCCTGTGGTGTTTCAACTGAAGCTGCTTCTCTTTCACTCATCCTGTTCCTCCCAGTGTTCCCTCAACGCTCACTACGTCACACGTAACTCATCCCACGCGATATCAAACTCAATGATTTCCAGGCAACGCTGGTACTTCTCCAACAACTCCGCCTGATCCCTACCGCCAATGCATATATTTGCAAGTTCGTAACTGTAACTATCCTGTCCATTCAGCTCCGACAATCTTTGTCCCGGCCTCACCCGAGCTAACACCACCGTGTGTGGTTGCTCTTGCTGCACCTGTGCTAACTGCCCTTCGGTCGGAACGGAACGCACAACTCCGTCCGCAAAGGCACGCAACATGAAGTTTCCGGCTAGTTGGAACACCCCGTTTTTTTCCAGAGCCTTAGGCTTTCGCCCCAATGCAACCTGCACCATAATTGCATGGTTGGAAACCCCATGCACTTTCTCAAAGATATCGCTGTGTGCTTGAGAGATTCGTGGATTGATCTCGAGCAACCCTACTTGATTATGGGTCTGGTCCCAGAAAAACTCAATGTTAAACGGAGAGTTGTTTAGACCAATTCCGGTGACAACCCTCCGAGATACATCGGCCATACGAAACTGAACATCTGGTGGAAGTGAGGACGGATACTCGTAGCGCGCAAATGACGAACGGTCACCTTCCCGTACCGAGTCGACTATACCGTAAATGACTACGTCACCATCAAATACATATCCCTCTACCGTGCACATGCTCCCGTAAAGGAGACTTTCGGCAATAAAGGACTCTTTCATTCCAGCAATCTCGGCTGGCATGTTAAACGCCTCAAACAGGTAGGCAAAGGGGTCTGCAATGTAGGCACTTTGCTCACGAATCTGGGGCATGGCCGCAAGTAAGTCGCCGGGGTCGTTTATGCGAAAGGCAAGAAATGAGCGGAACGACTTGATCGGCTTAATCCAGTAGGGCGGCATGAGCGGAATATCACCCAGCGGGTCCTCGGCGAAAGGGTCAAAGGCATGAAACTGTGGAATGTACTCAGGAATGCTTTTTTGGTGCTCCAGACGGCTCCAGTACTTATGCTCGCACTTAAGCACACTCTCCAGGCTTGGCCCGGGAACTCCAAACACCTCTGCGAGTATTGGAACCAGGTCGGTCGCGGGAAAGTCGTAGTAGGCGGTTATTGCATCGACCGGGACACCGGCACTCCGAATGTTCCGTTCGGCCTTCTCCAGTAAGGCCTTCATATCGAAGTGATCTACCCCTCTGATATCGCTGATATCCAGAGCGGCGTGAATGACCAGCTCATGCTCATGAGGGATCCGTTCCAGCTTCTGACGGTTGAACTCGTCCAGTCCTACCACGAAAATGTTCCGCCGTCTCATGTTCCCATCCTCCCCTGAGATACCTGCACCGGGAGCACATCACCGCCGTCTACACAAAGTCGCGTGCAATGATCTCGTCCCAGCTCTTGGCAAACACGCGTGCGTCGCCCTCGTAGGCGTCCAGAGTGGCACGGAGCCGAAAGTGTGTAGTGGTTGAGGTCAAGACGGTGCGCGTCTCTGTGCGTACGACCCAGTCGCCACGGACAAACTCGCGGGGGGAGAACACCTCGCCGCGAACTGTATCGTAGCGATTGTTCACATAGGAGTAACGTTCGCTTACATTTTTCCCTATGCTCAGGTCGATATCGTCGATTGTGTAGCGTGCATCGTTGTTCGTTACGTTGAGCGAGACATGATTGGTGGCAAGATTCTGGACTACGGTCCACTCACGGTGCGCCGGAGCAATGAGCGTGGTCGCCGGAGCGGGCGCACTTTCGGGCAGTTCAAATACAGGTTGCGGATCAGGCGTGCGGGCTGTCCTCACCGGGAGTTCCAGCCGACCGCCGCTGTACACCGTCAGTCGGGACAGTTCGGGAGCTGGCCATATGAGTGGCCAGTAGGAACTGGAAACCGCAACCCGAACTCTGTGCCCAACAGGAAACCGCTGGGCAATATGGTTTAGCTTAACCCGTACGCGATATCGTCGTCCGGGTTCAAGTGCTTCTGGTGTCTCGTGCGAGTCACGATGTGACAGATTAAGCACACCGTAACTGACCCGGGACACAACACCGTTGGGGGCGACCCCGGAGAGCCGCACTGCAACCTGCGCCTGCGGGCGGTCTGCAGAAAGCTCAAGTTCCACCACCGGAGCACCAAGTATCTCGATGGCTTCCTTCAGAGGTAAGCCGTCGAAAACCAGTGCGCCTCCGTCTTCTTCCCGCTGGTCGTTCGGCAGGTCGGTAGACTCGGCGTAGGAACACCACTTACCGGCAAACAGCCCCACACTGAGCGGACTCTGAACGTGGAAGTAGGTCTCTCCGACTGCTTGTCCAGCATCTGGGTTCTGGGAAGGGTCTGACAAACCAAGGGCGGTC
>PXEI01000098.1 GCA_003564775.1 Spirochaetaceae bacterium | reverse complement strand
CCGATAGTCCACGGCCATGCCCATGGTGTGACCTGGGTACCCGCTACCAACTCGCTGTCAGCATCCAATGCCTTCCGATTCCCGTTCTTGGTCGCACTCCGGAGCTTGGCTGGATGTTTGGCATGGCCCTTTTCATTGTGGTTCAGTCAAACCCGGAGACGCCAGCCAGCACCATTGCGTTCAACGGCATTTACACCACTACCGGCGCCTATGCGTTTTCGGTTTCGCCTCAGTTCTACCTCTTTGATGATTTTGTCAATCTGCGTGGCGACGCGGCCTGGCGGAGCATTCCCAGTGACTACTACGGCACCGGCCGCGAACAGCGCGAACCGGAGTATGAAGAAAGCTACGTTGAAGAAATGCGTGATCTCATGCTCAATCCTATGTTCCGGGTGTCTCCACAAGGAAGGCTGGGCCCATTACTGCGGGTAGCCAGTGTCACGGCAGACGAACCAGAGTCCAAGCAGCGCGGTTTGGAAAGCAAACTCGTTAGAGACGAAGTTCCGGGGGTAGATACCACCTCAATTGTAGAGTATGGAGCGGCGCTGAGCTGGGACTCGCGTGAGCCACTGCTTGACCCTTACTTCGGAAACTCTGTGGAGTTGCTTGGTGTGGCCTCTAATCTTGGTGCCACCTATGACTACGCGCGCTTTGGGCTGGAGGCAACTCATATCCAACCCATGCCGTTGCCGAATCACCGCATTGCGTTCCATGGCGTGTACGAGTTCATTGAGGGAACCGCACCCTTTCAGCTGCTTCCGCAGCTTGGCGGTGACACGGTACTGCGCGGTCTGGCGGAGGGCCGGTACAGAGACTACCACATGACCGCCTTTCAGGCTGAGTACAGGTTCCCGATCGTCTGGCGTTTTGGGGCCGTTCTGTTTGGCGGAGTTGGTCAGACGGCACCAACTGCCGAGTCCTTCACTGCCGACGAATGGGTGCTTGCGGGAGGCGCAGGGCTGCGCTTTGCTGTAAGTCCTTCACAGCGGCTTAACATTCGGGTAGATGTTGGCTACTCAGATGACGACGGGCTGAACTTCTACATCGGCGCAATGGAAGCGTTTTAGCGCTTGTAAACGCATTATCTTGCCTGTAGCCAGCGGCAGTGTTATTCTACCTACTCGCTGATACGTTCTCCATTCCGGGTCAAGTAAAAAAACAATTGGGGTTATTATGCATTGGATGGAACCATCGGGGAGGCCGCGGGTGAATGTACTTAAGGTACTAATGCTCGGAGCTCTCTGTTTCCTGGCAGTCGTTGGTCTTGGCGCCTCGGATAACCAGGGGCCGTCACAGTCTTCTGGTGTGCGCGTGGTAGCTTTTGCCCAAGATACCCTGGCAAACGACTGGCGGCTGTCCCAGGCGCGACAACTTGAGGCCGCCTTTGAGGCCTACCCGGATATCAGGTTTGTGGTGAGCAATGCTTCCGGGTCTACCGCGCTACAGGTCCAGCATATAGAAGAGTTTACGGATCAAGGCGTTGATCTGCTTATGGTGAGCCCCCGAGATGTGGCGGCCATGAAACCGGCAATATCCCGGGCGTATCGACAGGGTATACCGGTGGTGCTGATCACCCGGCATGTTCTTGGTGACGACTACACCAGCTTTGTTGGTCCAGATGATGAAGCAACTGCAGCAGAGGCTGCCCACTTCATAGCTGCTCAGCTTCATGGCTCTGGGCGCGTCTTTGTTCTTCAGGGTGTTCCTACTGCATCTACCGCCATTGATCGCACCCGAGGTTTTCTCAGAGAGATCGCCAACTATCCAGAGATCCAGGTGGTTGCTGTTGAGCCCGGTAACTATCTTCGGAGTGATGCATTGCGGGTCATGGACGCCTTCCTGGAGCGCCTCTTGGCTTCCTCTCCCAATTTAGAGGGGCCAGGCTTTGACGCCTTGTACTCCCAGAGTGACAGCATGGCAGCGGGGGCAAGAATTGCCTTGGAGATGCGCGGTTACGACAGTTCACAGATTATCACCGTGGGCATAGACTACATTGATGAAGCTCGTACAGCAATTAGACGCGGCACTCAGACCGCAAGTTTTGTGTATCCAACCAGCGCTCAAGAGGCTGCGGATGTTGCGCTGAGAATTCTTGAGGGCCGCGAAGTGCCCCGGGTTCTGCGAGTCCCCACCACCCTGGTGACCAAGGAAAACGTCGAGTCGGTGGAGCCCATATTTTGAGGCGGTTCTTTTCTATTCGGCAAAAGGTGGCACTGATCCTTGTTGCCACGGCGGTTGTTCCGCTGATTGTGGCCGGTATCGTTCTCAGCTTTGTGATTATCCGCTTTCATGAGGACGTTGCGCGTGACCGTTTCGATGGAATCTTCCTTGATTTTGAACAGCAACTTCGGAATCGATCCTTGGACACCGAGCGTACTGCAGAAGGTCTGCGGGAGCGACCGGAGTTTGTTGCGGAGCTCAGTTTGCTGTCTCGCTATCTATATCCCGAGACCTACGACTCTTTGGTTTTTGAACCTGTTCTCCGAGGCCTCGCGCTTCTATTGCAGGAGCAGTCAAGGGCTGCGGGAATAGACCGACTCATCCTCTATGACGGACATAACCGCCTTCAGGCAATGTACTGCTCCGCATCAGGCATTCCGGCAGTGTACGTAGAGTACCAGGACGGAGTTCCAGCACTCGTACCCCTTGATACTGATTACGATGAGGGCCGGTTTGCACGGCTACCGACCTACGATTCTCGGCCTGATTTTTTCCAGCTTCCTAAAGGTTCCGGTTCGGACTCCTCCAGCTTGGATGCTGGTGAGACATCCGTGAGGCTGCAGGCAGGTTCTCTAGTCGTTGAAACCGTCTATGCGGTCAGTCGTACCTCGGTGGCCGGAGATCTTACGCAAGTTGGAACGCTGATCGCTGGTAGCCGGGTTGGTCCGGACTCGTCACGGTTTCCTGACCTTCCTGAACTGCTCCTGACCGGCATTTACACTCCCGGTGAACATGATGAAGACATTCCAGATAGCTTGACCAGCAGACTGAGTGATACCGAGCCGGCGGCTCACAGCATTCGCGACCCAGTGTTCCTTAAGGGGACGGATCTCTACCTCTCGGCCGTTCCTCTACGCATCGGCTCGGGTGATCTGGCCTGGGTCTACGCAACCATGAGTCGAGACTTGGTTTATCGGGAAGCCCGTGAGACCTTGGCTGTCATACTCGCAGTGCTCGCGATATCCGCCGTGGTCATTATCCCTGTCGGGTTTTACCTGGAGGGTCGGTATCTGGGACGGCCGACGCAGGAACTCATGCGCGGGGTCACCGCGCTCAACTCGGGCGACTACTCGGCTCGGGTAGAGCTCATGGGTCATGATGAGTTCACCGTTCTGGCGCAGTCCTTTAATGACATGGCGGGAACTATACAGAACAATACCGCCACGCTTGAACACAAAGTCAAAGAACGCACTCAGGAACTTGAGACCGTCAATGCCGCGAAGTCGCGCTTTCTAGCTCGCATGACGCATGAGATTCGCAACCCTATGAACGGGATTATGGGAATGGCGCAGGTGCTACGGGAAGACAGTCTGAGTGATGAGCAACGCGACTACGTCGATATCATTCTTGGAAGCTCACAACATTTACTTGGCATTGTGAACGACATACTGGATATCTCCAAGATCGAAGCCGGAAAGCTCGTGCTCGAGGATGAGTCCTT
>PXEI01000025.1 GCA_003564775.1 Spirochaetaceae bacterium | reverse complement strand
TTTGTCGTGGCGCTTGCGCCTGGCGCGGCAGAGGGCGTCGTCGAGTTTTCCGACTACGGCGACCACGTCCATATTCGCGGCCTCGCCGAGGGCTCCACCAGTGTTGTATTCTCCTGGACCCACCGCGGTGAGCTTCGCTATACTACTCCGGCGATCGCGGTCCAGGTCGGCCACGACGACCACGGCCACGCCCATGACGATCACGGACATGATGATCACGATGACCACGGCCACGCCCATGACGACCACGGCCACGATCACGATCACGACCACGGTGAGCACGACCCACATCTGTGGTGGGATCTTGACATCTGGGCAAGCGCGGTACAAGCAATTGCTGACCGCATAAGCGAGCAAGACCCGAACAATGCCGAGATCTATCAAAGCAACGCCGCGGACTACATCGCGGAGCTGCGGGATCTGCAGGCCTACGCCACGGCTCGCTTCCGTGAGGTTCCCGCGTCACAGCGCTTCCTTGTCACCAGCCATGATGCATTCGGTTATCTGGCGCGGGCCTACGGGTTCCAGACGCGGGGCATTACTGGGATCAGCACCGAGGACGAGGCCGGAGTACGTGACCTGCAGGAACTGGCTCAGTTTATTGTAGACAACGATGTACGCGCCGTGTTCTTTGAGACCATAGAGGACCGGCGTTCGGTTGTTGCTCTGGAGGAGGCGGTCGCGAGTCGCGGTGGCCGGGTTGTAGTATCGGACACGCCGCTCTACTCGGACTCGCTTGGCGAGCGCTCCCCGGTAAACACCTTTGACGGTGTCTACCGCCACAACGTAGATGCAATTGTCGACACCATCCTTGGAAACCGTTAGTATTCGGAGATAGTTCAACCCAGGATCGTAGTATTGTTCGACTTTTTCGCAGTAGTTCAGTTGATGTTCTCGGACCACACCCTCCGTGTTGTTGCACTTGGAACGGCACTGGTGGGTGCGGTCTCGGGAGTTCTGGGCTGTTTCGCGTATCTGCGAAAACAGGCAATGATGGGCGCTATAGTTGCCCATGCCTCGTTGTTTGGCATTACCACCGCCTTCCTCATTGGTACGGCTTTGGGGGGCAGCGTTCTGGCTATGCGAATGGTGCTGCCGGGAGCTTTCCTTGGTGGCGTACTTGCCATGGCCTTTGTGAGTCTGGTGGTGCATGCCACGCCGCTAAAGACCGATGCAGCAATGGGGCTTGCGGTGGCAATCTTCTTTGGCGCCGGAATTGCACTCCTGCGAATGATTCAGTCCATGTCGTTGGTTGGGCACCGAGGCTTGCGTGACTATCTCTTTGGTCAGGCTGCGACCATGACAAATGCCGACATACGAACCATTGCCGCACTGGCAGTGGTCGCTACCGGTATATCGCTTTTGTTCTGGAAAGAGTTCAAGCTCCACACCTTTGACCGCGACTTTGCCGCCGGAATTGGCTACCCTATGCATCGGCTGGATCAACTCCTCCTGGCCACAATTGTGCTCGCTATTGTAATTGGACTCCGTACCGTGGGGGTCATTCTTATTGTCTCGCTCCTGGTGTGTCCGGCCGCAGCCGCGCGACAGTGGACAAAGTCGCTTTCCGGAATGACGGCTTTGGCCGCCGTGTTTGGACTGCTGTCCGGTATCGTAGGGGCCACCCTCAGTGCTATGGTAAGCAACCTACCTACCGGCCCGGTCATTGCTTTGACGGCCACCGGCTTTGTTTTGCTATCCTTGCTTTTCGCACCGCATCGGGGCGTCATTGCGCGTGCGCTGCGCCGCGCACAGAACCGCAAGCACCTGAGTCCGCCGGAGGCATCGCTGCCTGTGGGAGGTGGGGTATGAGTCTTATTCCTTCCATCATCCTTATTGCCGTGACAACCGCCGCCGCGTGCGCGGTGCCCGGGGTCTTTTTGGTGTTACGGCGCATGTCTATGGTTGCCGAAGGGGTCAGCCACGCAGTGTTTCCCGGGCTTGTGCTCGCGCTCGTCATACTGGGGGCCTTTCGGTCTCCATTCCTGGTGGTTGGGCCTGCGGTGCTTGGGCTCTTTCTGGTGTTTGCGGTGCAGGCCATGAATCGCACCCGCCTCTTTGCTGGCGACGCGCCACTTGGGGTGATCTTTCCGGCGCTATTCAGCATTGGGGTGATCATTGTGAGTCGGCGCTACTCCGGCATTCCCCTGAGTGAGAGCACTGTGCTGGCCGGAGATATCAACTACGCAGCTCTGACGCAACTACAGATCAACGGCACGGCAATTGGCCCGCGCGCCTTCTACGTTATGCTGGTAATCTTGCTGCTAAACGTAGCCTTTACCGGCCTTCTTTTTAAGGAACTCAAGCTCACAACCTTTGATCCAGATCATGCGGCCTCGGTGGGTTTTGGAAGCTCTCGGCTCTACTATCTGTTTATGGCAACTGTGTCGGTGACTATTGTCGGGGCCTTTGAGGCGGTAGGATCTGTTTTGGTGGTCGGGTTGCTGGTAGCCCCTGCAGCATCGGCATTTCTCTTGAGTAAGAGACTTGAGAGCATGCTGGTGCTCAGTGTTCTCTTTGGCGTGCTGAGCGCCCTGATTGGATTCTGGCTCGCGTACTATCTGGATGCAGCTACCTCTGGCGCTATGGCCCTGATGACCGGAGTAATTTTTCTGCTAACCCTGGCCTTTGCGCCGCGCCGAGGCCTGCTTTCCAAGCTGCGCATTCGCTCTCGTCGGCGCATTGCTTTCGCTGAGCAGCTTCTGGTCATGCACCTGATTCATCATGTTGACGGTGAGCGGGTGACACCCGCCTGTAGTCGCGAGGGAGTCCGCCAGCACGTTCGGTGGGAGCCACAGTTTGCCGAGAAAGTCATTCGGCAGGGGCTTGAGCATGGCTACATCGCAGAAGCAGACGGCGGTCTCATTCCAACTATGAACGGCAGACTTCTGTGTAGCGAGTCTCTTCTATACAAGGACGATGTCTGTGAGTGCGGCATTGTCCGCGGCAGCTTGGAGAAACATGAATACGAACAGCACTAGAACCCCGGCCGTACAGATTTCAGACCTAACCGTTGCCTACGAAGAAACCGCAGTACTGTGGGATATCGATGTATCGGTGCCTGTCGGGACCATCATGGGAATTATCGGTCCCAACGGTTCGGGAAAGACCACGCTGATCAAGTCGATCATGGGAATTGTGGAGCCCTCGGCCGGGAGTGTGCGCGTGTTTGGCCGCCCGTTCCGTGAGCAGCGTCGGCGGGTAGGGTATGTTCCGCAACGAACAAGTGTAGACTGGGACTTTCCCACCACTGTATTTGATGTAGTGCTTATGGGTACCTATGGTTCGCTTGGGTGGTTCCGCCGGCCAGGTGCGAGCGAGCGTGAGCGCGCGTTGGACGCAGTTGAGCGCGTTGGTATGCAGGACTACCTTGACCGGCAGATCAGCGAGCTCTCAGGCGGCCAACAGCAACGCTGTTTCCTGGCACGAGCATTGGTGCAAGAAGCCGATATCTACCTGATGGACGAGCCGTTTCAAGGGGTAGATGCGCGCACCGAGCATGCAATAGTTGAGATTCTGCGCGAGATGCGATCGCGTGGAAAAACCGTCATTGTTGTGCATCATGACCTGCAGACGGTGGAACGCTACTTTGACCTCATAACCATGTTGAATGTGAGGGTGGTTGCTCAGGGGCCGGTTGCCGAGGTCTTTACCGAGGAAAACCTC
>PXEI01000431.1 GCA_003564775.1 Spirochaetaceae bacterium | reverse complement strand
GTCGCCCTGAAGTCGGTCAACGTCTGCCGGGGGAACGGCCATGATCGCGTCGGCCTCACCGGTTTCAAGGGCAACAATTCGAGCCGATTCTTCCGGGATGAAGTTGAAAACCAGGTTAGGAATCTGTGGGGTTGAACCCCAGTAGTCCGCATTTACACTCAAACGTATGCTGTCACCGCGGCTCCAGCGGTCCATGACGTACGGGCCGGTGCCGACAGGAATCTCAAAGGTTTGCTCTGGCGAAAGTCCCTGCAGCTGGGCCGGACTTACAATACCAATAAAACTGTGAGAAAGGTGCGACAGGATAGGCGCAAATGGCTGAGCGAGGGTTAGTTGGAGGGTGTACTCACCAACAGCCTCAATCTCGCGGACGCTTCCGAGTAGGAATGCGTAAGCTGCCCCGACATCTGGATTCACAAAACGTGAAAGGTTGACTGCAACCGCTTCGGCGTTCAACGGCTCGCCATCGTGAAAGGTCACGCCTTCACGAATCTCGAATCTCCAGACGGTACTGTCTTCATTTGCTTCCCAGCTTGTGGCAAGCATGGGTGTCAGTGTTCCATCCTCTTCCATGTAGATGAGGCGCTCAACAACGTGCTCACCAACGGTTGCCGCCGGGGCTGACGTCATTCGCACCGGATCAAGTGATTCCGGCTCTGCACCGATTGCAATGGTCAGGGTGTCGCGTTCCACTGCGGTTTCTTCCGCAGGGCCACAAGCAACCAGCATTGAGGCAATGATGGCCACCGTTACCAACACAACAAACCGGGCCAGGTTCGACTGTGTACTCATTTTTCGCATAGCTCCTCCTTAAAATCCGACTTTCTTAACAAAAGTCTAACCGGAATAATAGGAGGTCATGCCGCTGCGGTCAATATGGTTGTGGACACAGGAGCTCAACAAGATCGGTTGCTGCTCCATCGCTGCCGGGGCTACGGTATTTGTCGCGGCCGTACTCACAAGCACTGCGATTCCGGTCGTCTTGGGCGTGTGGATCAGCCCCGGCCTGCAGCAAGGCTCGTGCAAGTTCGGGTGATCCAAACCGTACGGCTGCAATGAGTGGTGTGTATCCAACCTCCGCTCCTGCTTCCACACCGGAGGCGATGGATCGCTGCAATCGCTGCTCACCGGTGTAACGAGCAAGGGTCATTTCAGCTGACCAGCTCTCCATGGTGCGCGCCTCTATCTCGGCCCCCGCCTCCACCAGAATGTCTACGACTGCTGCGTTGTTGCTCAGCGCCGCGGCAAAATGGAGGGGCGTCCATCCGTCAATGCTGCGCGCGTTCACATCTGCACCAGCCTCAATCAGCGCGTGTAAGGCGAGCCCGGCCTGTTCCCTCTGCTCCGAAGTGGGGGAGCTCGCGGCAGCAACCAGCATAAGGGCTGTCCAGTTGTATGCGTCACGCGCATCTACCGCAGCTCCAAGTTCCAGAACGGTCAGGATTGCGTTGTGGTCAGTGCTACGAGCAGCCGAATGAAGCTGCTGGGTCAGATTCTGGCCGTGTGCACCATGCGCCAACAAAAAGAGAACGAACGCCGCTGCGTGAAATCTCATCCAGAATGCCGATCGGATATCCATGTGGTCCACCTGCATAAATTTTCGTCCGAGAGCCAGCTCTACTTAACCGTCGCGGAGCAAACTGGGCCAGACTTGGCCAATTTATGCTACATTCGCGTAGGAATATCGTATGTACGGTACGATGTAGTGAAAAAAGTCGCACTGTAGGAGCGGTTTGCGCTTGCACATTGAACGGACTTTCTGCATATTTACAAATGGACTTCAACGAGTCCCAGCAGTCAAAGTTGTTTGCAACTCGCAACTACATTGACAGGTGGAATATTGTTGACGATCTTAGTAAGGTTACTTTGGTAACATATAGATCATTGTCACAAGGGGGTGGTAGGAAGAGACGAGCCGAACGCACGTTTTTCTTGTCACGTTTCTTGCGTCGATAAAAAAAGGGGGCCTTTTATGACGAACATTTCTTCACGGAAGACAACGCAGCTGCTCATGGTATTAGCGGCATTTCTGCTGATCTTCACCGCTGGAGCCGCTAACCTGTTTGCTGGTGGTGGCAGGGAAGCAGGGCCGAGTACGACCCGGCTGAACATGGGTGGCGGTTGGGTAACCGGTGCCTATTATCCAATTGCAGGTTCTATGTCTCGCGTTGTTCACCTTCACCTGGATGGGGTCAGTCTTACAGTTGAGTCCTCCGGGGCGTCGGCGGTAAACAGTAACCTCATTAGCAGTGGCGACCTGGATATGGCAATAGTCCAGAACGACGTCGCTTCCTACGCCTATAACGGCCGCAATGCCTGGGAAGGCAGCCCGGTCACCAATATGCGCGGCCTCTTCGCCCTGTACCCTGAGCCCGTTCAACTCATTGCGCGTGCAGATGCCGGAATAAGCGATCCGGGCGACCTTGCAGGCAAGCGGGTTGCGCTTGGTCCACTTGGAAGCGGTGCGGAAGTCAATGCGCTTCAGGTGCTTGAAGCCGCCGGTCTTTCGGAAAGCGATCTTGCTGCCGGAGAACGACTTGATGCCGGAGAAGCTGCCGACTTCTTGCGTGACGGACGAATTGATGCTGCGTTCTTTACCGTAGCTATTGGCGGCGCAGTAATTGCAGATCTTGCTGTGTCACAGGACATTATCATTGTTCCTATCACCGGCGAGTACGCTGCACGACTGAGTGAGATGGAAGACTTCTACGCAAGTGTTACCATTCCGGAAGGTTCGTATAGTGGAGTGGCAGAGGCTGAGACGGTTGGCGTTGTATCTATTGTGGTCGCGCGTGAGGACCTCTCAGACGACATCGTGTACGACTTCATGAGCACGATCTTTGAGAACATTAATATCGTGCAGTCTGCGCATTCCTCAGCACGATGGATCACCCTTGAAAGTGCACTCGATGGAATGTCGGTTCCGCTGCACCCGGGAGCAGAGCGTTTCTTTGCTGAACACGGCATGAGATAGGTAACTCTCTCTGCCACGACAACTTGCCTTAACCTGGTGCGGGGCTTAGGTCCCGCACCGCTCATTCATACAACCAGTAAGGAGCACACAACCTTGAGCATTGAAAGTGTGATTGTGGAAGGGGACGAGATTGACCTCTCCAAGCTCAGTGATGAGGGGCGGGTACGTACTCCTCCGGGAAAAATCGGCCTGTTCATTTTTCTGCTGGGGATTGCGTGGTCTTCATTTCATTTCTATACGCTCGGGTTTGGTATGCTCACCTCGGTGTTGCAGCGGTCCATGCATCTGTCGTTTGGGCTGGCGCTGTGTTTTTTGTACTTTCCCCATAACCGGAAAAAGACTGAGAACTACGATACCGTTCCGTGGTATGACATTCTCCTCGCGGTCATAGGATTTATCAGTATTTTCTATATCTTCTATAACTACCGCGAAATTGCCACGCGAGTTGGCGCGCCCATCACGGCAGACCTATGGATGGGCGGGCTTGCCATTGCCCTAATCCTTGTGGCTGCATACCGGGCCTTTGGTCTGGCTTTGCCGACAGTGGCGCTGGTGTTTCTCATCTACCCCTTTGTTGGCCAGTATATGCCGGATCTCATTGGCCACCGTGGCTACCGAGTTACCCGGGTGATTAATGAACTGTACATAACGAACTCCGGCATATTTGGTATTCCTATAGGGGTTTCTGCTACCTT
>PXEI01000057.1 GCA_003564775.1 Spirochaetaceae bacterium | reverse complement strand
CGCTCCGTCAAGCCATCTGTCGGATTCGAACCGACGACCCCGAGATTACAAGTCACGTGCTCTGACCAACTGAGCTAAGATGGCGTGCTGATGTGCGAGCGAAAAACTACACCATTCCCGCCGAAGCTGTCAAGCCCTGTCCGGCAAACTACCTCTCCAGATTTGGCTATGGGGCCAGGCGGGCGTGGAGAGCGACGTCTGGACTGGAAATCACATGAGTAGCATGCGATGCGAGCGCAATCATGTGTTCAAACTGAGCTGTAGGCGAACCATCGCAGGTGACATAGCCAAATCCATCCTCCATCAGCTCAATCTTGCCGCTCCCGAAAGTCACAACAGGTTCCACAGTGAGCACCATACCAGGCACCAAAGGCACCCCGTTATCCATCTCACCCGAAAACCGAATGAGTGGATCCTCGTGGATCTCACGTCCAATGCCGTGGCCACACAGTCGTTCCAGAACGCGACACCCTAACTCGTCGGCCCGCCTCTGCACCGCCCGACCAATGTCGTTCACCCAGCCCCCCGTTCGTGCCGCTCGCACACCGGCCAGACTACATTCCCACGCGGCAGTGACAAGGTTACGGTCGGCGGCGCTTGCCGGTTCGACCACATAACTCCAGGCAGCGTCCGCGTACCATCCGTCATGTTCTGCCACCAAGTCCACCGTCAGGATATCGCCCCCCACAAGCTCAGAGCGGTCTGGGACACCGTGCGCAGCAATTGCACCGATTGCAATCGATACTGTTCCGGGGAAACCTCTGTATCCCTGTTGAGCCGGTTCCACACCAAGGGCGCGGAGTCGGGCCTCACAGAAATCGGCGATATCGCTTATGCGCACCCCTGCTTGAACACGTTCCCTGAGTTCGTACAGCACCCTGCCAACTGCTCGGGCTGGGCGCTTGAGGCGAGCTATCTCGGCTGATGTTTTTAGCACCGGCTCACACAGGTTCATGGTCGGCTACACTCCCGGCAGAAAAAGGATGAGTAAAAATGAAACGATAAGCGCTGCCATTGCGCTCCCAGCGCCTATGAAAACCGCAACCAAACTACCCGAGACTAAACCCCGTCTGCGAACTACCGCACGAGCCAACACTCCAACCTGGAACCACAGGGCAAAAAGCATACTCAGAGGTGCCGTTATGCGCGCGCCGCGAAGTAGACTGAGAAGTGTCTCGTCAAGAAAGCTCTGAAAGTTCCCAAGGGCGTAGAGTCCTATCAACAGCAATGTCAGTAGCCAGAAAAACAGCGCAACGGCCGAGAGTCCAGCCACATAGAGACTCAGGAGGTCGTTCGACTCGGATTGTGTGTAGTTTGTTGGGGCATTACGTATCAACATTCGGTATTCCATAGTCTATCACACCCAAGACTTGCATCAAGCTAGCGTTGCTTAGTATGGTAGTCTCTCAAGGGTATATCGGCGTTATTGCCCAGGGCTTGCACTGTATCTACAGGTGTCGGTCAAAAACGGCACGATGATTCGGGCTTGGGGAGGAATTAGAGTGAAAGTGCGAACCACGATATCAATCCTATTACTCCTGGCGATAGCTGGCACCGTGTTCTACTTTGGATGGGTGCAGATCCTCCTGCCGGAAGACAGCTACGCGGTCGCGTTTACCAAGACGAACGGCTGGGATGAAGAGGTCATGGAGGCAGGTGAGTTTCATTGGCGCTGGGAGCGAGTGGTACCAACAAATATGAAACTCCATATTTTTCATCTCCGACCACGCAGCACGGTAGTCAGTCATTCCGCCGACCTACCCTCCGCAACCATTTACAGTGAGTTTCTAGACAATGGCGCAGATTTCCGCTACGAACTTGAGTTGCGACTCCATTACACCATCGACCCAACAACTCTTCCCCAGCTGGTAGCGGAAGAAGGCCTGCGCCAGGACTCGCTGGAAGACTTCTACCTCACGCTCGAGTCAGCTCTCCATGAGCTCATCGTCGAGCGAATTCCAACAGTTGTCAACACGGCAGCTCGGAACGCAACAACCGATCGCAGCTTTTTGGCCGAGACACAAGGTCTCCTGCAAGCCGAAGTTGAGTCGTTCCGACCCGATATCCGGTTCCTCAGCTTTGACATAACTACGCTGGCGGTTCCGGATCTCGACCTCTATCATGACGCTCGGAGAAATTATTCCACGGTGCAAAGTCTCGTGACCGAAGCACGCAGCGAAGCACAAGCCATAGCCGTGCGCCGCGAAATTGCCGAACGCAGTAGACTTGAAATTCTTCAACAGTATGGGCGCGTTCTTGCTGAGTATCCAGAACTCCTTGACTACTTCAGGCTTCAAGGTGAAAGCGGTGTGGATATTCTCAATTTAGGCAGCCTGCAGGTGAACGTGGACGACTGACAGGTGGAGTATTTCTTTAATTTTGAAAAGCTATCCTATGTGACGGGTAAAAAACCGGACGGTTGCATTTTGTGCTTGATCCGTGACAACTCACCGGATGTGGTTAACCTAACAGTTTACGAATCTGAACTCTTCATGGTGTCAATAAATCTGTATCCCTTTAACCCTGGTCATCTTATGATTTTCCCACGAAGGCACGCTGTCGATATTAGAGACTTATCATCCGTAGAGAACCATGAACTGTCGCGCCTGGTAAACCAGACTCTCTCGGTACTCGACCAACTATACAATCCTGCTGGTTATAATATTGGATACAACATGGGGGCTGCGGCAGGCGCCTCAATCGACCACATTCACATGCACATCATTCCACGGTATCAACGCGAGCTTGGTATGGCGGATCTCCTCGCCGGTCGCCGGGTCTTAGTCGAAAGCCCGGTAGATTCCACAACGCGCGTTCGAGCAGCTTTTCAGGAACTCTACGGCTAACAGCTCGAAGCGCCCGAGCTCTAGTGTCCTTCTTCTATGGCAACTAGCTGGGTTATGAGTTTCCGGAGCATTTCCAGTTCGTCTATATTCTTTTTTAGTGCTGAGTCAAAATTGCTTCCGGGAGCTGCGAACTGTCGGTACTTCTCGGCCATGCTTGGCGACTGGTTCCGCTGCAGTACCTGAAAAGCCGCCAGTACTTCTTCCAGCAGCTCCAGCCCCTTATCAATAAGATTACGGGCTTCTTTGTCGCGTTGTAGCACCATGGCACGATAGGCCCGCTGCTGTGCAAGATCTTTTTCGACCGCATAGCGCACTCGAACGAACGCCTTTCCCTCATCAGAGTCCGGAGCGAAGGACTGATCGAACTTTTCTATTTTTTCTGCGATGTCTTCAAGCCCAGCAGAGACCAGCAACAAGTCTCGTCCACTACTCCTTAGTCTGATTGGAGTTATTCTATTTAAAACTCTCACGAACTCCTGCAGCCCGCCTCGATATCGACGAATGATGTAGTTGTACAGAATATTAAGCGACTTCATGTACTTGAACGTTGGGAGACCTAGCTTCTGAATAGATGCGTGAATGGTACTGCGATAGTTTTCGAAGTCCGGAGGTTCTTGTTGGAAAATGAGGTGAATCATTCGGCCCACCACTCCCAAGCGGACATCTTGAAAGCGTCTGTCCAGCCGACCAAGAATGCGAATCTTTAACGCTGCGTGATAGAACGCCTTAAGGTTCAGTTTAGGTAGATACACCAGGAATCGGTAATACGGATCTTCATGATACCACTTGATGAGGTCGACAAACGGAAACTCGTGGTCAAGCTT
>PXEI01000293.1 GCA_003564775.1 Spirochaetaceae bacterium | reverse complement strand
TGCGGCGGCGACCTAAGTTCACGGCCACGAGTATTTGGGGCTCCTGTCTGTCGCCATTGTTTCCTTGAACTTGACCGTTCACCTACGAACGAGTGTAGAGGCTGCGGAGCACCGGTTGCGCCGGATATTGAGCGATGTCTCAGTTGCACCAATCAACACGAGTTACAACAGCCCAACGAACTCGGCCGTATTCACTCACTGCTCATTTACCGCAACAAAGCTTCCAGGCTCATTAGTTCCTGGAAAATCGGCTCACGCCGAGCAGCGACACCTCTTCTGGTGGTCATGCTTGGTGAGTTTATTCGCGAACGGCTGCGTGAAGCTGGACATGCACCACTCAGCGAAATTCCAATTGTTCCGGTACCCGCCCGGCCTGCCTCGCGTATCAAACGCGGGTGGGATCCGCCCGGTAGTCTGGTCCGTGGGCTCGAACGACACTACGGTGCACGGGCGCTCCATGCGTTGCGTCGACACGGTAGCGGTCGGCAGCAAAAATCGCTTGGCCGGGAGCACCGTTTTGCCAATATCCAGGGGGCCTTTGGCCTGCGTAGGCACTATCTTACACGACTACCACCAACCGTCATTCTATTTGACGACGTGCTTACAACCGGTGCCACAGCCGCCGAATGTGCTCGCGTTCTACGGGAGCACGGAGTACAAGAGGTGATTACCATTGTCGTGGCTCGTGATCTTTAGTCCCGGTTGCCTGCGTTCTCTCATCCTGCCGCCTGCCCGCAATTCCTGGTATTGTTGACACAAAGCTGTCGAGTTGCTACTATCACAACGGTATTACCAGATTCTTGTTGCAAGGGGTCGTGTTGTTCGACTCCTTTTTTGTACCATAAAGTCTGGACAGGAACGAAATATGATCGGAGAAAATCTGGAGTCCGAAATCTCGTCATTACTGGACGCCCTCGGTTTTTCCGTCGTAGAATTAAAAGCGGCACGTAGACCCACGGGACTTCACGTATCGCTTGTTGTGTATAAGCACGGCGGTCTCGGCGTAGACGACATCGCAGAGGTTCACCGTACGGTGTTACCTCGTATTGAGCTTATTCATGACTCACGCGATGTACACCTTGAGGTAAGCTCACCTGGAATTTCACGTACCTTCAAGAGCGATCACGAGTTTACGGTTTTCCGGGGCAGGGCAGTACTTGTTTTGAGTACCTCCTCAGAAGACTGGATACAGGGATACATTGAGGACAATAACGAGCACTCCGTGATTCTGCGTACGCAGGGCGGAAACAAAGAACTACGGTACTCGGATATACGCAAAACCAAATTAGACGAGTCCCGGGAGGTTAGGTAAAACCGAATGGCTTCGGCACTGAACGACGCAATCCGCAACTTAGCGGCCGACAAAGGAATCTCGGAAGAACTCATTCTGCATACTATTGAAGAATTTCTTCTAGCTGCATACAAGAAGCGCTACGGCACCGCAGACAACGCGGTTGTAAAGTTTGATGATGACGGTGACGTAACCCTCTTTGCTCAAAAAAAGATCGTAGAAGACGTCTATGATCCGGTTACCGAAATTGAGCTCGAGGAAGCAGTTGTGCTCAACGACGAGTGCGAGATCGGCGACGAACTTCTTATAGAAATCAACCCGATGGAGTTTGATCGTGGCGCAATACAAAGCGCTAAACAACGTGCAAAGCAAACTCTGAGGGAGATTCAGAAAGACACGTTGTACTCGGAGTTCAAAGACAAAGTTGGCGAAATGATCATTGGTTACTACCAGCGTGAACGCAACGGCAATATCTTCGTAGACCTTGGCAAGACTGAAGGTATTCTGCCCAAACGCTACCAATCACCACGAGAAATATATCGCCCAAACGACCGTATCAAAGCGCTTATTTACGAAGTAAACAAGACGCCAAGCGGCCTGCAGATTGTCCTGTCGCGTACTCATACCGAGTTTGTTCGTCGCGTTTTTGAGCTTGAGGTGCCGGAGATATACGATAAGACGGTAGAGATCTACAAAATCGTACGCGAGCCCGGCTACCGAACAAAGATTGCCGTCTACTCAAACCGTGAGGATGTCGACCCAGTCGGCGCGTGTGTTGGTATGCGCGGTGTGCGTATTCAGTCTATTGTGCGGGAGCTCGAAGGCGAAAAAATCGATATCCTTAAGTACGACAACGATCCGGTAGAGTTCATTCGAAACGCACTCTCGCTTGCTGAAGTATCCCAGGTTGTAGTGCTTGATGAAGCAAAGCGACAGGCGCTTGCAATTGTTGCAGATAATCAGCTTTCCTTGGCCATTGGCAAACAGGGCCTTAATGTTCGGCTTGCAAACCGCCTCGCCGACTGGTCTATAGATGTGAAGACCGACGTACAGTTCGACGAAATGGATATCACCGCCGAACACAAACGTGCAGTCTCACGGCTCTTTCGGGAGGAAGCCGACGAAACTCAGGATGAAGATCCCGAGATCTCGGTACTGCCTGGAATTACCGAGACTATGGTCGCCGCACTTAAAAACATTGAGATCGAGCGGATTTCGGATCTGGTAGAACTCGATTTCGACGAACTTGACTCCATTGAAGGTCTCGACGACACTGAACGGATTGAACTGCGACGTATTATTTCCGAAAGTGTTGAGTTTATTGAACCTGAAGATGAGGACGAAGAAGAGTTCCAGGAGGAGCTCGAAGGGGCCTACGAATCCGAGGCGGCAGCGGAGACAAGCGATACCGTGACTGCCAGCGACGAATCACTCCCCGACGAAGCAACCGAGGACGTTGTGACTGAAGACGAAACCGAAGATGAAACTGAAGAAATAAGTAAGGTGTCCGAGCTTCCGGACATTACAGAAGACATTGCCAACGCACTTATAGCGTACGGGGTGGAAGAGATTGTTGATCTTTTGGGCCTCCCCAACGCCGAACTGGAACGCATTCCGGGGTTGAGTGCCGAGGGGGCTGGTTTTCTCCGGCAAATAATTGCAGAGAACGTAGAAATAATCGAACAAGAGGACGAGGATGAGTAAATAATCTCGCGCTGGCTCAAACCAGCGTTACACTCGCGCCGATACAACAGGGAAAAGGTACTATGGCTGAGGATCAGGATAAACAGCAGAAACCAAAGACGACACTCATTAAGCACCGCAAAGAGGAACCGAAGAAAGAAGCGGCTCCTCCTGCCACCGCTGAGGGCGACAAAACTGAAAAGAAGAAAGTTCGTGTCGTGGTCAAACGAAAGCCGAAACCTCAGCCGAGCACCAGTTCCGAGACCGGTGCTCCGACCGCAGCCGAGACTCCGGCAGGTGCGGAAACCGATGACACAAGAGCAAAGTCTCCAACCGATAGACCAGCGGTAGAACGCACTCGGCTTCAATCCGAGGACGACCGCCGCCCAGGCGCGCCCACAGGCCGCGACTCCGGTACAACACCCCCTGCCGGTGACCGTTTTCGTCGTGGCCCGGCCGGGCGCCCCGAGGGCGGACCCCGGCCCCCTCAGGATCGCGACCGCGGTGGCTACGCTGGCAGCAGCGATAGGCCCGCAGGTGGTGGCTACCCAGATCGTGGTCGTCCCCCACAACGCAGTGGAACAGGAACTGGTGGAGGATACCCACCACGTCCGGGTGGAGATCGCGGCCCATCCGGCCCAGGCCAGAGAGGCCCTCAGGCTCGTACAGGCGGCCCCGGCGCGCCTCGTGGTCCCGGTGGTT
>PXEI01000329.1 GCA_003564775.1 Spirochaetaceae bacterium | reverse complement strand
GCCAACGAAGCAACCGAGTCTGCAATGCTTGCAAGGTCGCAGTTTATGGCAAACATCAGTCATGAGTTACGCACACCACTTAACGGAATTTCGGGGATCTCACAGGTGCTGGCAAGCACAGAGCTGGACGAGGAGCAACGTTCATTGCTGCGAATGCTGGAGAGCAGTACAAGTGACCTGACAGTTCTTATCAACGGTTTGTTGGACTTCACCAACTCGGAGAGTGGGCGGCTCAAGACCACCTCTGTTGAGTTCAGTCTGCTCACCCTCGCCCAGGAGGCGGTACGGCTCACCGAGATAGAGGCAGCAAAGAAGCAGCTGTCTGTGGACTATAGATTTGAGTTTGATCCGGAACATATCTTTCGTGGCGACCCGCACAAGGTCAAGCAGATCCTGCTCAATCTCACCGACAACGCGGTCAAGTTCACCGACTCAGGGAGCGTAGAGCTTATTGCAACCGAGCTTCCGGGAAACCAGGGGACAGTCTGGATAGAGTTCCATGTAAACGACAACGGGCCGGGGATAGAGCGGGAGCAGGTGAGCCGAGTCTTTGATGCGTTTCACCAGGCAGACCTCTCTACCGGCAAACAACATGGCGGTCTGGGTATTGGGTTGGCCCTGGCTAAAAGCCTCACCACAATCCTTGGAGGAGAGATTACCGTGGTGAGTCGAGTCAACCACGGTAGTTCCTTCCGGGTGCGGCTTCCCTTTACTCCGGCCGGGCCGTAGACAGCGCGGGGTCGGCATGTTCGGTGACCTGGTGAATCCAGCGGTCCGAGAGAATTCGCCGCAAACCTAATCCATACTTCACTATTTCCTCAAGAATGGTGCAGAGAAACACCAGCGGTGGAGCCAGCCCAAGTACTAAGCCAGCAAACGCAACCAGAGGTACCCCAACAACCCAGAGTATTCCTACGTCCATAAACAGGCTGTAGCGAGTATCACCCCCACTCCGCAAGAGGCCAACCACAATGTGCAGGTTAGAGACCTTAACCGGCACCACCAGGCCCGATATCAACAGGAACTGGGTAACAATACGCCGCGCTTCGGGAGTAATCTCAAACAGCATGGGCACCAGAGGAGAAACCGCAATCAGTACAATACCGGCCGCAGCGCCCATGAGCGGTGTCAGCGTCAACAGCCGCCGTGCACCCACCGATGCTTTTTTGAGTTCGCCTGCCCCAATTTGATTCCCGGTCAGAATGAGGGCGGCATTTGCGGTACCCATAAAGACCACAAAAGAGAGTCGTATAACGGTATCGGCAATGTTAAAGGCGGCAACCACCTCGGTGCCCATCCGCGCATACACCAGCACATATACCGTTACACCCAAAGACCAGCCAATCTCATTTAGAACCACAGGACTCGCGGTATGCCAGAAGCGCCGTATGAACGCCGCGTTCCAGCTGAGGTAGTTGCGCAGCGTTCCAACCGCGGGTTCTCGGCGGGAGTAGGCAAGTACAATGAGCAGGGTTGCCTCGATACTACGGGCTATTGCGGTAGCCAGGGCGGCGCCCCGAACCCCCATAGCGGGAAAACCCAACAACCCAAATATCAACACCAGGTTCAAAAGGGTATTGATCAGCAACGATATTGCGGTCACAAACAGAGGCAGTTTTGTGCTACCGGTGCTGCGTATTACCGATGAGAACACTATAGTCACGGCAGTGAAGAAATAGCTGGGGGCCACCATCCGCAGATACGAGGCGGACAGTGTTATGACGGCGGTGTCACGGCTGTATATGCCAATAACCTGCTCGGGCAGAAAAGCCGCCGCGCAAAAGAAAACGACCGCGCCAATTCCGCCGCCAAGAATGGAAATTCCAAGGGTCCGTTGTACGCCAGCTTTGTCCCGTGTCCCCCAGTACTGAGCAGCAAAGACTCCAGCCCCGCTCCCAACCCCAAAAAGAAACAACAAAAGCAGGAAGAAGACCTGATTGGCCAGCGCGACCGCCGCTATTTCTACCTCACCCAACCGACCAATCATTATGGTGTCGATCATGTTCAGCGAACTGACTAACAACATCTGTAACGAAATGGGTACAGCAAGTTTGAAGAGCGCCCTGAGGTAGTCAGGGTCGTCGAACATGGTGCGCTTAAGGCGGTTGATTATGCTGTTATGCCTCACCGTTCTTGCTCACTGTGTTTGCTCTTCCGGCGGGCGCCGTCGTACTGTGAACTCACGTTGATGCGGCGGCTGCTCTGCCTCCGCACCCGCCTGAGCCTCTTCCTGAAATAACTCCTGCGCCCGAACTCGCGCATCGCGAGGGCCAGGTGTGTGTCGCTTCCACGTTCCGTCAGCGCTCATCTCGTGGGCCTTTACGTTGTCCGAAAACAAGACCTCAAGCATGTGCTTGACCTTGCGTTTCAGGTTGTCCTGTTCAATGGGAAACATGAGTTCGACACGTCGTTCTAGGTTGCGTGGCATCCAGTCCGCACTTGCCGCGTATACTTCTTCCACTCCACCGTTTCTAAAGTAGAACAGACGCGAGTGTTCCAGGTGACGGTCCAGAATGCTCACCACAGATATGTTTTCACTTAAGCCCTTTCGCTGCGGAATAAGGGTGCAAATTCCCCGGACATTGAGTTGAATGCGCACGCCTTTGGCAGATGCTGCATAGAGAGCTTCTATCACGTCCGGGTCGGCCAGCGAGTTCATTTTTGCCATGATCAGACCGGGCGCATCGGAAGAACTCCGCATTCCTTCGCGTTCTATGAGTTGCAGAAAGCGTGACTTCAGTCCGGTAGGTGCCATTGTCAGTTTCTGGAAGGTGGGAATAGATGAATACCCGGTTATGGCGTTGAAAAACAGCCCTACCTCGTAGGCTAAGTCCTCACGCGAGGTCATAAGACCCACATCGGTATACAGTCGTGCTGTCTTCTCATTGTAGTTACCGGTACCCAGATGCAGATATCGTCGAACTCCATCCTTCTCCTTCCGCACAATCATCAGCGCCTTGGAGTGCACCTTAAGACGGGCTATTCCATACACAACAATAACGCCAGCATGGGCCAGGCGCTCGGCCCAGCCAATGTTCCTCTCCTCATCAAACCGTGCTTTGAGCTCTACCAGCGCGGTCACGTGTTTTCCAGCAGCGGCGGCGTCTTCCAGCGCCTGGATTATGGGCGACTTTCCCGAGGTGCGATACAGGGTAATCTTGATTGCCATGACATGGGGGTCATGGGCGGCAGACTCAATAAGCCGAATAATGGACGAGAAAGAGTCATAGGGATGATGCAGCAATACATCTTGTGCTCGCAGTACGTTCCATATGGGCTCATCCCCCGGAAGGGCCGGGTTCTCATGGGAGCGCCACACCGAATCACGCAGATTGTCATAGCCGGGAAGGTCATAGATCTGCATAAGAGTTGCCAGTTCCAGGGGTTCATCCTTGCGGTACACATCGGCTTCCTCCAGGCCAAATGCTTCCCGCAGCACCTCACCAATTCGGCCAGCCTCGCGGTTTATGGACAGTCGCACCGCATCACCGTGTTCCCGGTGTTCCAGAACTTGTTCCATTGCTTCAACGAAGTCTTCGTCACGTTCCTCATCAACGCCCATATCTGCATCACGGGTTACCCGAAACACCGCATTCTCCTGCACGCTGTAGCCAGGAAATAGGCTTGCCGCAAACTCAATAACCACATGCTCAAGCAGCGCAAACCCCACTCTTCCATCCGG
>PXEI01000014.1 GCA_003564775.1 Spirochaetaceae bacterium | reverse complement strand
AGAGCTTGCCAATGTAAGCACAGCTCGTTTCACCGAGATTCTCGGTGAACATGATATCCCCAGCATTCGTTACTCGCCGGAGCAACTCGACACTGAGCTCAAGATCTTTGACAACGATCTGTACATACACTCATTGTCAGTAGCGGGTGAAATCTAAATGGGCCTACCGGAGAGAAACCAAGTGAAGCTACGATACGATCAGGAAACGAACTCGCTATCAATAGTTTTGAAGCAGGGTACTCTGGTGGAAGAGAGTGACGAAACAAAAGCTGGAGTTATTCTCGACTATGATAACACTGGCGAGCTTGTTTCAATAGAAATTCTAAATGCCTCTGAACGTGTGCCCGTTCTATAGCGCTCCCGCTGAAAAGATAACGTCCAAAGCCCAAAGGCCGCCGAGTGTTGAGTTCACCCTCCGTAGCTAGTATAATCCTTACTAATGATGTACCAGTCCGTTTTGCAAGAAATCACCGACCTCATTGTAAGGATTGCAAACCCTGAGAAGGTCTTTCTGTTCGGAAGTAGAGCGGACGGAACGGCAACCAGCGACAGCGATTTTGACTTTATGATTGTTGTCCGTGACGATGTACAGAACCTCCGCGCGCTGAGGCAATTGTTGCATCTTGAAATCTCAGCGCTCATAGCAACTCCGTGCGATGTTCTTGTTGAACACGAGTCTGCATTTATCCAACGCAGCGCCCTCCCAACCTTAGAACGAACAATTCTTGCGACCGGACAGAGACTGTATGCAGCTTGAGGAACTGATTCGTGAGTGGATTCAAAAAGCCGAACAGGATGTGACGTCCGCTCGTTTCCTTCTGAATATGCGTCCCCGGCCTCTTGAGGTGATTGGTTTTCATGCGCAGCAAGCCGTAGAAAAGAGCCTGAAAGCTGTTTTGGTCCACGCCGGTATTACTCCACCACGTACGCACGACCTGGTCTCTCTTCACAATATGTGTGCACAACAAGCTCAAGTCTACTTTGATCGGCTCGACATCTGTGCACGACTCACTCCGTACGCAATTGACCACCGTTATCCCGTCGAATCTACGCTAAGTGAGGGCGAGATTCTAACAGACCTGGAAGATGCCGAGGAGCTATACCGTCTGATTCGCAATAGACTCCAGACCTGATCCGCCTCAAGCCCGGCCGAGTGTTGAGTCGGATGAAGTGAGCCCCGATATCGTCCTGGACTTGGACGCAGATAGTAACATTACTGGCTACTACGTCGGCTACATACCCGAGTTTCCGGGAGCACACTCCCAGGGCCTAACAATCGAAGAGTTGCGTGCTAACCTGGTTGAGGTTGTCACCATGCTACGTGAAGATTACGGTAGTACGACTTTTCTCGTAGTATCGTACACCAGTCAGATACTCCGATAAAACGCTACTATCGGCTCGAGCCTCGAGGCAAACCGTCGAAATGATGGACCGGGCGATGGAGAATCTCAACAAAGGTATCGCGGGCACGCCCAAGCTCACCAGTGCCCCACCGTAGACGTCCACGACCCCAAAGGCATTCTTGACCGCAATGTCATAGACGGGCGTTTGTAAAACGTTGACTATTTCCACATTCCGTGCTAACTTGTCAACATACGTTGTCGAATGAGTGAATGTGGTGGTTGTCAATGACATTGGGGAAAAGGATACGCGCTCGCCGTCTCGTGCTGGGGTTAACCCAGGCCGATGTAGTGCGCGGCCTAGCAGCAGTTGAGAATACACCTCTTACAAAGGCTGCGTTGTCTAAGTATGAGATTGGTAAATCAGAACCACGGGCAACCGTCCTGCTGAGTCTTGCTCGCATTCTTCAGTGCAAACCAGAGTATTTTCTACCGAAACCTGAATTCCGGGTTGAATGGATTGCGTTTCGGAGAAAGGCCGGGCTGGGGAAGACGGAACAAGAACGGATATTGGAGACCGCCCGAGAACACGTTAATGCCAATATATGTTTTCAGGAGCTCTTGGGAGATACCACCACGCCGGTCAAACGGGAAGCGCGGGTAATCACCAGCCTTGAGGCCGCTGAGACTGTCGCGCAAGATATCCGAACCGAGTGGGGAATTGGTTTTTGGCCAATTGAAAGTATTACCAGCGCCCTGGAGGCCGACGGGGTAACCATAATCCCTGTAGCTGGCCGACCGGGCTTTGACGGCCTTTCCGGTTTTGCTGACGCGACCTTTCCCTTTGTGGTGTGCAATCAAAATGCCCCGATCGACCGCTATCGCATGAACCTTGCACACGAGCTGGGTCATCTCGTAATTGAACCCACGCGTGACGAAAAACTAGATGAAGCCTTGGCGTTCCGCTTTGCCGGCGCTCTGCTGGCTCCGGCGGAAATGGTGTTCAAGACAGTAGGCCAGAAGCGCTCACAGGTCGATATCCGTGAGTTGCTGATGTTAAAAGAAGAGTACGGAATAAGTATTCAGGCACTTATTCGCCGCCTACTGGACCTGGAAATTATTTCTCAGTCTCAGTATCGGGAAATGCACATTCGCGTTCGTAGATCAGGGTTCCACGTGAAGGAGCCGGGGATCTGTCCGCATCCGGAAACACCGCGTGACGTGAAGAGAATGGCACTCAGGCTAGTTTCCGAGGGTATCATGACTGAAAACGAACTAATCGCACAATTTCCATTTCTGCAAGGCGATGTTGGATCTTCAGGAGCCGAATCGCTCTGGCAATGGAGAGACCTGGAGAAATCGACGCCGGACACGCGCTCCCGCACCTTGAAAGCAGCCGCAGAAGCGGCCCAAGTCCATTACCATGACGGAGGCGATCTTGCCGGATTCGACGCAGACGACGAATTATGGGAATACTAGCCATCAGCCACGACGCGGAGAGATTTGGCTGATAAGGTTTGACCCAAGCATCGGCGAAGAGATCCAAAAGACCCGGCCTGCGGTTGTCGTCAGTTCAACGGCAATGGGGCGGTTGCCCTTGTCAATTGTTGTGCCCATAACAGAATGGAAGCCCAGGTACGACCAGTTGCCGTGGTTAGTTCCAATTTTGCCTGACTCATCAAACGGCTTAACAAAGAAATCGGTTATGGACGCATTCCAAATAAAATCAGTCTCACATCGAAGATTTGTCAGATCCATCGGCGCCTTGTCCGCAGCAGCGGTAGGCGACGTCGTGGCGGCAGTTCGGTTGTGTCTCGGTGAATAAAGCTCCCATGAAACGAGATGTCGGCAGCTCCCGCGCATATAACTTTAAAGGCAACCTCGTCCGCAATACCATTAACGGATGCGCCTGTAGGACTGGCTCATGGTGACACCCAGGAAGACGCGCTCACTCAAGCTAAGACCGCTGCACAGTTGTGGATAGCAACGGCAACCGAGTATGGCGATGAGGTTCCCCAGCCCAAAGGCCGCCGCTTGTTGTTTGCCTAAGTGCAGCGCCAAACACAAGCTGACACCAAGGAGGCGAATATGGCCGCTGTGCGAGAATATGATGCGCGCGTTGACACAAAGAAGAAAGTAACGCTCCGAGGCACGCCCAAGCTCACCAGTGCCCCACCACCAAACACAATCTGGCTATATAGCTTGACATTTGGCTATAATAAGCGCAGTATGACCGACAAGAGGTGAGTGTCGTGGCTATGCGTCGTGTCCCGCTGTATGTTGCAAAGAATCGCTTGTCGGAGGTGCTTCGGGGTGTAGAGTCCGGCGCACCGGTAGAGTTGACGCGT
>PXEI01000438.1 GCA_003564775.1 Spirochaetaceae bacterium | reverse complement strand
TGCGTAGGTTCCGGCCGCTGTCCCGGCCGCTGTCCTGGCTCCGCTTGCTGCTCCGACTCTGTCGACTCTGTCGACTCTGCCGCTTCAAGCGGGCGGAACCGTGATGAGTCGGGGGTATGAAGCTCATCAATGAGCATAAGACTGCCGTCTGGGGCAACGCCAAACTCGTACTTGGTGTCCACCAGAACCAACCCTCGCTCACGTGCGAGCAGCGTGCCACGGGCAAAGAGCTCTAGCGCGGCTCTCTCTACCTGCTGCCACAGACCAGGCTCCACCAAACCGGTGTCGAGGATCTCGGCGGAGCTTATCGGTGCGTCATGGAGGCCCTGCTCGGCCTTGGTAGAGGGGGTGAGAATTGGTTGCGGCAGTTGTTGATCCTGCTGCAGCCCAGAGGGAAGCTGAATGCCGGAAACAGGCCTGCCAGCCGCGTAGTCACGCCAGGCCGAACCGCTGAGGTACCCGCGCACCACCACCTCTACCGGCAGCGGCTGACAGGCACGTACCAGCATGGTACGCCCCGTAAGACTGTGCAGGTGGTGGTTAGGAATAATGTCCGTGGTAGCCGAGAACCAGAACTCCGAGAGCCGGGAAAGCATCTCGCCTTTGAAGGGTACCAGTCCAAGTATGCGGTCGAAAGCTGATATTCGGTCGGTTGTGATAAGCAGGAGCTCGTTGTCAAGGTCGACAACCTGCCGCACCTTGCCGTTTCTGATTGTGTAGTTCGAGCCTAGTTCGCCCTCGGCAAAACCGCCGAAGGCGCCCTGGGCACCGCCGTCTGAGCTCGTCTTACTCGAACTCGGCACGCCGGCTTACCACACGCGAGATAAGGCCGTACTCAACCGCTTCCGTCGCTCCCATCCAGAAGTCACGGTCGGTGTCTTTCTCTACCTTTTCTAAAGCTTGTCCGGTCTCATCGGCAATGAGTTTGTTGATTCGGCTGCGGGTTCGTTCAATCTCCCGTGCATGAATCTCAATGTCGGTTGCCACACCGCGCATGCCAGAAAGGGGCTGGTGGATAAGATAATGCGAGTTGGGTAGCCCAATGCGGTCTTCTTTGTCCGCGGCAAGCAGGATCAATGCACCTGCACTTGCAACCAGGCCCATGCCGACTGCATAGATCCTTGGTTTGACAAAGCGCATCATATCAAAGATTGCGTACCCAGCATCGACATCACCGCCGGGTGAGTCAATGAGTACGCGAATTGGCTCGTCACCGGAGTCCTCAAGCAGCAGAAGCTGCCTGACCACCCGTTCCGCGAGAGGTTTGTTCACCTCACCGGAAAGAAGTATGGTCCGGGTCTTGAGCATTTTATTCATTAACATCTGACCGGACTCGTCCTTCTGTTCTTGTTCGTCCTGGTCTTCGTCTTCGTCGTCACCGTCTAGTCTGGAGAAAAGGGGAAGTTTACGCCTATTCATGCTGGGTTGCTCCGTGTATGCTGGTAGTTACTCGCTCACCGCAAATATAGCAAGAATTGAGTAAGGATGAAAGGGCGGCATGCAAAAATCAGGTTTTACTGCAATAGTTGGTCGACCTTCGGCCGGTAAGTCTACATTGCTGAATGCTCTGTGTGAACAGAAGGTCTCAATTGTCTCGGACGTACCTCAAACAACTCGCAACAAGGTCCGCGGAATTGTGAACCGGGACCAAGGCCAGATTGTTTTTGTAGACACTCCCGGCTACCACCACTCAAGCAAGAAGTTCAATATTCATATGGTCGATCTCGTACGCGGCGCCTGTGAGGAGGTGGACGCAGTTCTCTACCTTGTTGACACCACACGACCTCCTGGAGAGGAAGAACGCGACATGCTTGCACTGGTTGCTCAACTTTCGCGACCGGTAATTGTTGCGCTGAACAAAATCGACATGAAGACCAGTGCTCGCAGTGAGGCGCTGCACTTTGTCCTTGAGCGCCTGCCTGGCGCAGAGGTGTTAGAGATCTCGGCCGCTACCGGTGAAGGGCTCGAGGAGTTGCTGGATCGACTCTATCTGGAGATGCCTGAGGGTGAACCGATGTACCCGGCCGACTACTACACCGACCAGGATCCGGTATTCCGCGTCAGCGAGATTATCCGGGAAAAGGCAATCCACCGTACCAAGGAAGAACTCCCGCATGCTCTGTATGTTGAGGTTGCCGACATGGAGCAAAGACAGGAAAATGAAAAAGAAATTCTCTGGATCCGTGCATTCCTGATTGTGGAACGTGACAGCCAGAAAGGCATTGTCGTGGGTCGCGGCGGTGAGAAGATAAAGGAAATACGGCAACAAGCGCAGCGTGAAATTGGCAAGCTCTTTCCCTACCGAGTCCACCTGGACCTGCGGGTTAAGGTGCACCCCAAATGGCGTCACAAAGACGCGCTCTTGGGAAGACTTATTCGCTGAACCGGGTTGTCAACTCCCGCGCTTTCCTTGCCGAACCGCGTTATTCGCTGAGCTCTAACTCACGAATACTCCCATCTGCGGACCCCAGATACACTACCGGCTTCATCCCTACAAAGAGACCGGTCTCCACTACTCCTGGGATAGCATCAATGCGACGTTCAAGTTCGGCAGGGTCCTGTTGTTCGCCAAAGCGAGCATCAAGAATGATGTTTCCATTGTCGGTAATCACATGCCCCATTTTCCGTACCGCCTCACGTACCGTCACCTCGGCCCCCATGCGTCGCAAGGCTTCTTGCACAACCCGGCGTGCAAGCGGAACAACCTCTATGGGAACAGCAAAGCTCACGCCAAGGCTCTGAACCAGCTTACTATCGTCTCCCACAATCACATAGCGGCGTGAGCAGTAAGCCGCTATCTTCTCACGCAGCAGCGCGCCACCTCCACCCTTGGTAAGGTTTCCGGCAGGGTCAATCTCATCGGCCCCATCTATGGTTAGGTCAAGCACCCCAGCAATGCGCGGATCATTGAGGCTGTAAGTGGAGAGGCCCAGCTCATCGCAGGCAGCCTCGGTCTGCGAACTTGTTGCAAACAAGCTAAGGTTCGAGAGCCTGCCCTCCGAAAGGTGCTCAGCAACTCGTTTCACCGCCCATACAGCTGTGCTACCGGTTCCCAGGCCAACTCGCATACCCGACTCAACGTTATGGTCAACGGCATGATACCCCAGTAGTTTCTTGATCTCACTCATTGTTATCCCTTCTTGGTAGAACCCCGCGAGCCCCGTTGTATTTCCTGTAGTGCTGCTCCAACGGCGCTTCTCAGATGTAGCGCTCAAGCAGAGCCAACACGCGCTCTTGCCCAACCGTTCGAATGAAAGCCGCAAGCCGCGGGCCTTTCTCCTTACCTATAAGCACCTTGTACATGACCACAAAAAAGTCCTTAGGCTCAACGCCAGCATCACGGGAGACTCGGTAGAGCTCCTCTGCAAGTGACTTGTCTGAAAGTGAGTTCCACTCCTGCTTCAGCAGCTCCGACAGTCCACGAATGGCGGCAGCCTCGGAACTGCTCAGCTCCACGAGTTCCGCCTCGGCGGTCTTCATGCGGAACCGAAAGTCCTCCGGTGCAAACTCGGCCAGCCATCGTTCGGCACACGCTGCCCGTCGCAGCAATCGCAGGTGCTCGGCCTCGGACAACTCGGCACGCCCGGCCTCAACTCGAGCCATCTCAATGGCACGTTCATGATTGAAGTCTGCAATCTGAACAAGACTACAGAGATGCCGGAACGCAATCTGGAACGGAGCCTCATCGGCGGGATTC
>PXEI01000146.1 GCA_003564775.1 Spirochaetaceae bacterium | reverse complement strand
GGTTGAGAGAAGTATTGCTCATGGTAAGATTTTTAGATGAGGCATGCCCTCCGCATGGTAAGATTTTTGGTGAGTCAACGCGATGGTTGCTGGCTCCGTGACCTTGTGTTACGATGTTGTAAGTTAGGACATGGAAAGGAGGAAACACTATGTCACGACGTATACTTTTTGCGCTTCTTGCTCTTGTTTTTGTTGCTGGCCTCGCTTTTGCAGGCGGTGGTCGAGAGGCTACGGTACGAGAGGATGATGGGCGCTATGACCGGAGCGACTGGCCCGAGGTTGTCCGCATTGGCGTGCTGCCCGAGGAAGACCAGGCGGTCATGATGGAACGCTACCAGCCCTTCCTGGCTCACATGGAGGAGTCACTTGGGGTCGATGTAGAACTCTTCTTTGGCAATGACTTCACTGCAATGGTAGAGGCCATGAGGTTTGGGCATATTGAGGTGTCAAAGTTTGGACCTTCGGCCTACGTGATGGCGGCCGAGCGTGCGGGTGCAGAGGCCTTTGTTCAGGGTGTGCGTGATGCAAGCGCGCCAACCTACAAGAGTTTTATCATTACCCGTGACGACACCGGTATTGAGAGCGTGGAAGATGTGGTAGGCACCACCTTTGCATGGGTTGACCCGGCTTCAGGTTCCGGTTACCTCTTCCCCCGTGCAATGATGCTGGGAACCCTTGACACCACAGATGAAGAGCTTGATGCAATGTTTGCCAATGTTATTTTCAGTGGTGGGCATGATGCCTCGGTTCGCTACGTCATTAACGGTGATGTAGACGCAGCTGCGGTCTCAGACAGTCAGATACAGCGCATGCAGGCTGCCGAGTACCCTGGAATTGAACGGGTTGTAGTTATTGGTGAAACTGACCCCATTCCCCGCTCACCCGAGGCATACCGCGGTGACCTCCCCGAAAGCCTGAAAGAAGCGCTTCGTGATGCGTACATGAGCTTTGACGATCGTGGCTTTCTTGAGGCTCATAACTACCATGACGGGTTTGTTGCGGTAGATGACAGCGCCTACGACGTTGTTCGTGACACCCAGGAACGGCTTGGGCTCTAGACGCGCAGCGTTTCTTTTTCACTATGTGCCGCCGGGGCCTCCAGTAGTTGGCTCCGGCGGCCTTCTTGTTCCATTACTCCACTGAAGAAGGAAAGATTGCCCAATGTCCGTACAACCAATTCTTTCGGTAACTGAACTCAAAAAAACCTTCCCAGACGGGACCAGAGCCTTGCGCGGAGTCAGCCTTGACGTGATGCCGGGTGAGTTTCTGGTTATGATTGGCTCAAGTGGTGCCGGTAAGTCTACCTTTTTGCGCTGTATAAACCACCTGTTTGAGCCTACCGGCGGCCGCATTGTGTATGACGGTAGAGATATAAGCAAAGTATCCGGAGCAAAGCTGCGCCGACTACGCCGTGAGCTTGGCATGATTTTCCAGGGCTACAACCTGGTGAAGCGTCTAAGCACTATAGAGAATGTGCTGCTGGGGCGCTTAGGTTACATGTCGAGCATTTCCGGTGCTTTGGGGCTCTACACCAAACAGGATCGCGAGCGCGCGGTTGAGCTTCTGATTCGGGTTGGTCTGGGTGAGCAGCGTTTCAAGCGTGCTGACCAGCTCTCGGGTGGACAGCAGCAACGCGTGGGCATTGCACGGGCCATAGCCCAAAATGCACGCCTAGTGCTAGCGGATGAACCTATTGCGAGTCTAGATCCCAAGGCCTCCGATACCGTGATGAGTTATCTGCATGAGGTCACACGCGAGGAGAATATTACCTGCATCGTCAACCTGCATCAGGTAGATTACGCAAAACGTTTTGCCGACCGGATCATTGGGCTCAAGGACGGAGAGATCACCTTCATTGGGAAGCCGGAAGAGGTGACCGACAAGGTCATTCGAGACCTGTACGGAGAGAAGGGAGATCAAGTAGATGAGTGACGGCGTACTTGAGTATACCCGGAAGAACGCCATCCGCCGGCGGCGAATTGCGCGGTTGATCATTTTCGGGTTTACCGTGGCGGTTCTGGTTAGCGCACACGGTACCGGGTTTCGCATTCGGGATCTGTACCGGGGAATACCCAACATCATTCAGTTTCTTACTGAGGACCTGTTGCCGCCGCGATTTTCGGTATGGCGACGCTTCCTGGGGCCAACCCTGGAAACTATTGCCATGAGTTACGCTGGCACCTTCTTGTCGGTAGTCTTTGCAGCCCCTTTGGGCTTTCTCGCCGCAAGGAATGTCAGTCCGTATCCGATAGTCATGCAGATTGCCCGGGCAACCGCGGTGTTTATGCGCACCATTCCTCCCATAGTATGGGCCTTGTTACTGGTATCTATAGTTGGCATTGGCCCCTTTGCCGGGACAATTGCGCTTGGGCTTTCCGGAGCAGGTATGCTCATAAAGTCCTATGCGGACAGTATTGAGGATATTGACGCCGGACAGATTGAAGCGGTGCGGGCAACCGGCGCTGGCACCTTTGCGGTGATGATGAAAGGCGTTGTGCCACAGTTCTCACCCAGCTTTGTCTCATGGTCGTTGTACAGGTTTGACTTGAATATTCGGTCGGCTGCGGTTGTTGGACTGGTTGGTGCCGGAGGGCTCGGGTTTTCGTTGTCGACTGCGGTGCGGCTCTTTCGGTACCAGGAGGCTGCGGTTGCCATACTTTGGATTCTTGGTCTAATTCTGGCAATTGAGTTTGTCACCGCCAAGTTGCGAGGGCATCTGATATGAGTGATCTGAAAATTGTTGCGCAAGATCTGTATGGGCGTTCGCCCATTCGTCGCCTGGTGCCGCTGTGGTGGGCACTTGGCCTCACGGCGTTATTCGTTGTAAGCATCCTCGGCATGAACCTTAACATAGCCCGCATTATTGAGGGTGGTGAGCGGTTGCGGGTTATGCTCGGCCAGATGTTCCCGCCAAATTTTGGTATTTTGGGTCGAATTATTGGCCCGGCCATTGAGACGCTCTATGTTGCTATCCTTGGAACCTTTCTGGGTGTTGTGTTCTCAATTGTGATAGGCGTGTTGGCGGCGCACAACATTACCCCTCACGTGACGGTGGAGATTGCGCTCAAGGGGTTCTCCGCCTTTACCCGGGCCGTACCGGCGCTGATCTGGGCTCTGCTGTTTATTGTGGCCGTTGGGCTTGGGCCGCTCCCGGGTATTCTGGCGCTTGCGGTAAACAGTATTGGAATGCTTGGTAAGGTGTTCGCCGAGTCCATTGAGGAAATAGACAAGGGGCAGATAGAGGCGGTTGCCGCAACCGGGGCGACCCCTTTGCAGATCATTAGCAAGGCGATCATTCCTTCGGTAACGCCAGCCCTTGTGTCATGGTCGCTGTTTCGCCTGGATATTAACATACGTTACTCAGCGGTCCTGGGTGTTGTCGGTGCCGGTGGTATAGGTCTTGAACTGGTACGTTCTACCCGTATGCTTGCCTTTGATGAGACCTTAACAATTACCCTTCTGATTTTTGTCATGGTCTGGGCTGTGGAGTATGTCAACAACCAGATTCGCGCCTTTATTCGCTGAGCTGCCTCACCAGGTTAGCTTGTTGAGAAAGTTCACCGAGATAGCGTTGCCGGAGTGCAGCCGGGGTATGCTCCTGCTGCCGCTCCGGGCGCCTGCCGCTCCGGGCGCTACATCATTTTCATGCTGCCCTTGTAGAACGACACATCGGCATGAATTACCATGGCGCCCTGTTTATCGTCCAGGTCGCCGGT
>PXEI01000219.1 GCA_003564775.1 Spirochaetaceae bacterium | reverse complement strand
TGATCATTGGTATTGCGGTGACCTCGGTCCTGGCTATTATCACCAACAGCGTAGTTACCGGACAGGGTGGCGAGGCTTTTGTTTATATGCCTGAAGCCATCTTTGCCATGCCAAACCTTGACGTGTTCATGAAGATGGATGTCATCGGCGCCCTCGCCCTTGGTATGATCCTGCCGATCTTTACCCTGCTCTTCACCGACATGTTCGACAGTATCTCAACCTTTGTTGGTGTGAGCGAGGTTGGTGGTTTCATTGACGAAAAAACCGGTGAACCCAAGAACGTCGGCAAGGCACTGATGGTAGACGCCATTGCAACCACAATTTCGGGCATTTTCGGAACTTCCAGCGGCACAACCTACATTGAGAGTGCAGCAGGTGTAGAGGAAGGCGGCCGCACCGGCCTGACCGCAGTTGTTGCCGGTCTTCTGTTTCTTCCCTTTATCTTTCTGAGCCCGCTGCTTGGCTTTGTCCCGGCAGTTGCAACCGCACCAGTCCTGGTGCTCATTGGCCTTTACATGATGACGCCGCTGGTGAAGATCACCTGGACTAATTTCGAGGAAGCCATCCCAGCCTTCCTGGCCTTAATCCTCATTCCACTGACCTACAGCATTACCCAGGGTATTGTGTGGGGTTTCATTGCCTATACCGTCATTAAGGTTCTTGTCGGTAAGGTGAAAGAGGTATCTATCACGCTCTGGATTATTACCGCTTTCGCTATTGTGTCACTGATTGTAGGCGGCGGCTGAGCAGCGTCCGCACCGTAGAGTTGGGTGCGCCCTGCCGGGCGCACCACAAAAAAGCCCGGGCTATTCAGCCCGGGCTTTTTTGTGACCCGCGGAAACCCGCGGGTCGCTTCCTGAGAAGCTCTTACTGCATGCTCAGGCCAGCAGTCAATACCGAGTTAATTCGGTCAAGGTTTGCATCAACAACCTGTCGAGCAGCTTCCTCAGATCGAACACCCTCATCAATAAGTACCATGACTTCACCAATCAGGTCATCAACTTCCATCCAGTCCATGGTGTTGAGAAACTCGTAGAGCGTCGGCTTGTCCTGCTCGAGGTCACCACGAACAATAGTGTTAATGGTCTCGGCTGCGCCGAATACTTCCTCAGGATCATCAAGCAGCTTCAGATCGAATCGAGCAAACTTAATGTGAGGAGCCCAGCCTGTTACTACGATTGGTCGTTCGTTGCGAATAGCGTCCTGCAGAGCTGCCATCATGGTTGCATCACTACCTTCCAGCAGTTCAAATACGCCCATGCCATAAACATCATCTGCAATTGCATTCTCGGTTGCCTGCATCATGCCAGCACCTGGGTCAATTCCAACAATCTCGTTGTCAAACATATCCGCGTTGTCCACCAGGTCCTGAATAGAGTTGATGTCGTCCAGGTAGCTTGGAACAACAAGGCCCAATGAAGCACCTACATAGTGCTCACCAAGATCCTCTACACGATTACCATACTCGCCCCACTCGTTGGCATGGGTAATTGGCAACCACGCGGCCAGGTGGAAGTCCACATCACCGCTTGCTACAGCAGCCCACATTGCAGCGTTGGAAACTGAGTTAACCGTTACGTCATAACCAGCGCGGTTCAGAACCTCGGCTGCAAACTCTGAATGCGCAGCTTCACGAGCCCATTCAACATAGGCAATGGATGCGCGCCCGCGGCTTTCAGCACCTTCCTCGGCTGCCCCACCGGCAAAAACCATTCCGCTTACCGCAACGGCAAGCACCAACGCAATACTCAGTCTTTTGAGTATACTCATAAAAATCCTCCTTCCTTTTCCTACGACAGGTGCACCCCGTAAGGCACTCCCGCCGATCCAATACAAATCTCTAGTCATTTATGTTTTTCTTGACATGTCCAATCTTCTGGGTAACACGGTCAAGAATCATAGCCACAATAACAACGCCTATTCCGGCAACAAAACCCTGACCTGGTCGCAGCCGTTGAATTGCACGCCATACCTCGCCACCGAGTCCGCCTGCTCCAATCATGGCCGCAATAACAACCATGGAGAGGGCCAACATAATGGTCTGGTTTACGCCCGCCATAATGGTAGGCATAGCCAATGGCATTTGAACCTTAAAGAGCTTCTGCCCAGTGGTAGATCCAAATGCGTCTGCCGCCTCAATCAACTCCGGGTTAATCTGACGGATACCCAAGGTTGTCAGCCGAATAACCGGTGGGATAGAAAAAATCACGGTTGAAAAAATGGCCGAGACAGCCCCGAGACCGAAAAACGGGATAGCCGGAATCAGGTATACAAAGGCAGGCATAGTCTGCATGAAGTCAAGAATCGGCCGCAGAATCCCATGCGCTCTATCATTAAGCGCGCCAAAGATTCCAATAGGAAGGCCGAACCCTACCGCTATTGCGGTTGCAATAAGCACGAGTGATATGGTGGACACGGTTGGTCCCCACAGCCCCACATTCCAGATAAACAACAGACCTACAGCTGAGAGTATACCAACCTTGCGTCCGGCAACCTTCCATGCTCCAGCGGCGATAATGAGTATGAGCAATCCGGGTGGGATCCAGGTGAGACCATCCACCATGCCACGCACACCAGCACCCAAAAAAGTGGAGATAGCTCGGGTGACACCGGAAAGCGCCCCGGTCAACCAGGCAAGCCCGCTCTCAATCCAGCCGTCTAGCGGTATTCTTGGTATAAAACTATTCATCGCTGTTGTCTCCTCGTTCCGACAGGGCTCCGAGGACACTACCGCGGACGATAATTCCTTTAAGTTTGTGCTCCTCATCAATTACGGCTACCGGGTTGTTGTTTTCGGCTACCAAAGGAAAAATATTGCGCACCGGCGTATCGGGCGGCACGGTGGCGCATTCATCCCGTTCTGTGATGTGATCAAGCCACTGCTCCTCGCGTTTAGCGGCCTCAACCGCGCGCTCGGCAGTAACATGACCAACGAGCTCCCAGTTCGACTGCTTCACAACAAAAATTCCCGAAAGCCCCGACTCCTTCATCTTCCGCAACGCAACACGTGGGCCGTCCTTAACAAAAGCCACCGGCGCTGCCTTCTTCATTACGTCAGCCGCGGTTAAAACCTTAGTGTAGTCCACATTTTGGACAAATCGAGACACATACTCACTGGCAGGATGACTCAGAATCTCTTCTGGAGTACCAATCTGCTCAATCTTGCCATCCTTCATGAGCACAATCCGGTCACCCATTTTCAGGGCCTCGTCCAGATCATGCGTTATGAAAAGAATAGTTTTGTGCATTTTGCCTTGGAGCGAGATTAGCTCATCCTGCATATCGCTGCGAATAAGTGGATCCAGTGCGCTAAAGGCTTCATCCATGAGGAGTACGTCAGGATCAACGGCAAGCGCACGAGCAAGTCCTACGCGCTGCTTCATTCCGCCGGAAAGGTTGTCAGGGTAGTATTTGCCCCAGCCACCAAGCCCAACGAGCTCCAGCGCACGGTCGGCAGCTTCTTCTCGCGTTGTTTGATCTACGCCCTGTATCTCTAAACCAAACTCAACATTGTTCCTCACAGTTTTGTGGGGCAACAGTGCAAAGCTCTGAAAAACCATACCGAATTTCTTTCGTCGAAGCGCGCGTAGTTCATCGACATCCAACTTTGTGATGTCAACTCCGTCAACATCGATGGTTCCAAAGGTAGGTTCTATCAGTCGGTTAACGCAACGAATGAGGGTGGACTTACCGCTTCCCGAAAGACCCATAACAACCAGGA
>PXEI01000251.1 GCA_003564775.1 Spirochaetaceae bacterium | reverse complement strand
GGATGCAGCCCGGCGGTCTACCAGCAGCAGTTCGTTGGATATCCGGGTCACTGTCTCAAAATCAAGCACCCTGCCCGGCAGAATCTCGCTATCCAGATAGATCGGTAGCCCAAAACGCAGTGCGATACTTACCCCGTCACTGGGACGAAGCGGAAGCCGGTGATCCTCACCCAAGGCGCGGTAATGCAAGGTCGCAACAGGGTGGGCATCCGAGCCCAACTGAACCTCAAGTCGCAGGGCCTGGAAGCCATGCCGAACAAACAGCGCTGGCAAGAGATGGTGTGTAAGAGGTGTGGAGCTCACTACACCTTCAATCTCCAGCACAACCGCCGCTGCCTCTGAGGCGCCTACAGTGAGTGCCACTACCGAGTCGCTGTTCGTGTGCTGCAGGAGAAGGCTTGGATCGTCTTGTCGGCCGTGCAGGGTTACCCCAAGCACCTCGAACTCTTGCCAGTTTTCGGCCATTTCGAGCCAAGTATATCACACCCCTTTTTGGTTGACAGTGCAAAAGCAAACTCATAGACTACGGACGATGCGTTAACAACAAGTCTGGTGCGCTTCGTGCGCAGGCGACGGCCGGGTACCCTCAAGAAATGTCAGATTTTTTGACTGATGAGAATTTCCAAAAGTTCCGCAACGTTATCTACAACGAGAGCGGCATCCACTTCTCCACCGCCAACCGGTCCATACTCGAAAGCCGCCTCAAAGAGCGCCTGAAAGTATCCAAACTTGACTCTATTGAAGAGTATCACCGCCTCATTCTCTCAAGCCCCGAGGAACTGAAGGTGTTACTTGACTCAGTAACCACGAATCTCACCCGTTTTTTCCGCAACACCGCCCATGTAGAGACCTTTGACAACTACGTTATTCCCGAACTTATTCGCCTGAAGCGCGAAAAGGGTGACAAAAGCGTGCGGGTCTGGAGCGCAGGCTGCTCCACCGGCGAAGAGCCATACACCATTGCAATGAGCCTGAAGGAAAAACTCCCCGCCGACTTCCAGATTATTGTGACGGCTTCGGACCTTAGCCTGAAATCGCTGATGGTTGGCACCGAAGGCTTTTATCCCGAGAGTCGCATTAGCGGAGTTCCGGAACAGTACCTCAAGAAATATTTCGAGCAACGGGGATCTGGGTATCAGGTTCGTGAGGAGATTCGCAAGTTAATCAAGTTTGACTACCACAATCTTAAGAACGATAGTGGACAACGAAACCTGGACGTGATTTTCTGCCGCAATGTCTTAATTTACTTTGATGAACCGGCGCAGAAGAACGTAGTGGAACGCTTTTGGGATGCCTTGGCACCCTATTCCTTCCTGTTTATTGGACACTCGGAGTCGCTTTTTGGCATGAACACCCGGTTTGAGTTCCTCAAGACCGACTGGGCATGTATCTATCGCAAAAAAACATAAAATAGGTAACCCTTGTAAGGAGTCGGATCGTTGAGTAACGAACCCCTTTCCGTATTAGTTGTAGATGATTCGGCGCTCATGCGTAATCTTATTTCCCGAATAATTAACAGCGTGCCGGACCTTACGGTATGTGGTACCGCTATGAACGGTGCCTTTGCACTCCAGAAAATTCCCCGACTGAATCCAGATATTATGGTTCTTGATATTGAGATGCCGGAAATGAACGGGATTGAGTTCCTGACCGAGCGCAAGGCGCGGGGAATCACGGTTCCGGTCATTATTTTGTCATCTATGGCCAAGAGTGGCGCCCAGATCACTATGGACGCCCTGTCTTTGGGAGCCTCGGACTTCCTCATGAAGCCCTCGGGCTCAATCTCAGAGGACATTCACACCGTGGGAGATCAGCTCATTGGTATGGTGCGTGCCTACGGGGCCGAGCACCGGCGCAGCCAGGGGGGCACACCACCGCGTATCTCGGATGAACACAAACCAACTCATGACGGAGCGGTTCCGGGTAAGGCTCTTGAGGTAGACCTGCCGGGGTCGGGCACTGGCGCCACCCCAGCGGCGCCCACCGGTGCGGCAGCAAGCCCGGAACCGACCCGAGTTGTTCCTGCAAAGATCAAGCCTGAGGCGGCGCCCGGCGTGCTTGAGATCATTGCAATAGGTATCTCTACCGGTGGGCCGAACGCGCTACGGAAGGTACTAGCCGATATCGACGCCGACCTCAACCTGCCAATCATTGTGGTACAGCACATGCCAGCAGGCTTCACGACCGAGTTCGCCAAAAGCCTGAACCGGCTTTCACCGTTGGAGGTCAAGGAAGCCGAGGAAGGTGACCTGATCAAACCAGGGCGGGTGCTCATTACCCCCGGCAACAAACACATAACCGTGGAGAAAAAACGTCTGGCGGCAACGGTACACCTGAACGACGACCCGCCGCGGAACGGACATCGCCCCTCTGCAGATGTCCTCTTTGCCTCGATTGCCGAGCACTATGGCAACCGATCACTTGCAGTGATCATGACCGGCATGGGGCGTGACGGGGCGGAGGAACTCGGCACCATTTATCGAAAAGGTGGCATTACCCTTGGTCAGGACGAGGCTTCAAGCATTGTCTACGGCATGCCGCGGGTAGCTTTTGAACGAGGTTTTGTCGGCAGGCAGGTCTCGCTCGACGATATGGCCAGGACGATCAATCAAATTGCCAAGGAGCGCCGCGAGTGAGCCTCCCCGGCCCGGCCGATCTCAGAAAGCCCGCAACGCTCCAGGTACTCAAGCCCGGGCGGCTTCCCTACGACGAAGGACTTGCCCTGCAGGAAAAGCTCATTCAGGATCGCATAGAAGAGCGCATACCCGACACGCTGGTCCTGATTGAGCACCCGCCGGTCATAACGCTTGGGCGCAGCGGTTCGGAAACGGACATTGTAGCAGCGCCCGCAACCCTGGAAGAAAACGGGGTCACGGTGCACCGCATTGGGCGAGGGGGCGAAGCCACCTATCATGGGCCAGGGCAGCTGGTGGGGTATCCTATTATTCATTTATACGAGCGAGCCCGCGATATCCGCCGTTTTGTTTTTAGGCTAGAAGAGGTCTTTGTACGGCTTCTGGCCAAGGAATACGGAGTTGAGGCCGGGCGTGACACCGAGCACCGCGGTGTGTGGGTGGAGAACGAAAAGGTCACGGCCATTGGCATTGCTATTCGTAACCGTGTCACGATGCACGGATTTGCGTTTAACGTGAACACGGATCTTTCACACTTTTCCTGGATTATCCCCTGCGGCATCCGCGATCGTGGGCAGACCTCACTCGCAAAACTGTTAGGGCACGAGCTTGACTCCGGAGTGGTTGAGGAGCTTGTGGAACGATATTTCCGCGAGGTGTTTGGTTACTCTGCGGCTTCGGCCGGGCTGGACGGGGAAGCCTCTGCGGCTTCGGCCGACTGAGTTGCTTTGTGCTCGGGCGCAGCCACGCTACATGGCCGCCTGAAGCTCTCAATTGAGTGGGCCGTACCGTCTTCATTCAGCTCAACCACTACTCCCTGCAACTCCATACGCCCCCAGGCATCCTGTGAACGCTCCGGAACTCCGGTAAGAAACTGCTGTATCTCGATCTTGGACTCGAGCCCGGAAACCCCGTCAATGCTGCCGACCCGTCCAAGATCGGTAATGACTGCGGTGCCGCCCTTCATGATTGTTGCATCTGCGGTCTGCACCCGGGTTCCGCTGCCGATCACGGCCGTGAGCTTCCCGGCGGCATGATAAAACATCGTCCCCTTTTCTGCTGTGGTCGTCGCATGATACTCAAGAATGAT
>PXEI01000161.1 GCA_003564775.1 Spirochaetaceae bacterium | reverse complement strand
CCTTGAGAAAGTTGCCCTTGGCGTCGCGTTGTGGTTTGGTAAGGCCCAGAATGATAAGAATACCGGTAGATGTCCCGGCCATGAGGTCAAAGCTATTCCAAAGTTGGGCGTCCGGGGTCAATTGAGAGAGCCGAGTTTGGAGCGACTTCAGCACCAAAGCAGGAACAACACCCCGCACTCCACCGCCATCTATTGAAAGAATACGAACAGTGTCTCCAGAGCGCTTGAAGAACGGAAAAAACCTCATCCAACCTGCCGTTGTACCCCATGGGTACGCCGCTTAGCGCGGACTCTTCTGGTACAGCTTGTCGACCTCGTCATTCACCTGCTTGAGCACCTCGTGATACTGCGTCTGGAGGTGGTTCATGTTCTGCCGTAAGTACTGCGCAAACTCCGGATCCTGAGCAGGATCAATTTTTACCTGACGCCCGGTCTGCTCGGAAAGCTCCTGTTCCTTGCGCCTCAGGTGTCCCGCAAACTGTTCACGCAGCCGCTCAACCATCTCGTTCTTGTTCTGCAGGTACTGCCTGAGCAGCTGTTCAAGCTGCTCAAACAACGAGTTCACACGCTTGGTATCTTTAATGAGGAAGTTAAGCCCGTCCTTAACCCGGAGAATGCGCTCAACCTCAGCTTCCTCATTGGGAAGCCGGATGTTCATTTTCAGTGCTTCAAGGAAGCCATCTCGGGCCCATTGGGCCTTGTCTCCGGTCCATTCGGCAAGTTTGGCGCCAGCATCAAAACCCGGTTCATCTAGCACCTTTACAACAAGGGACTTTCCGGCCTGCTTACTTTCGTGCATTTCAAGACTGCGCTTGTCACCTTTCACACCCTCGGTGCGTTCCAGAGCAAGCTCCAAGGCGCTCTTAATTTCACTCATGTTCCTGAGCCTCCAACTGCTGTTAAGTGTACCGTAATCCGTAAAAAGATATCATCTCAGAATAACTCGTTCGTTGGTTACAATGAGGTCGACCAGTTCATCGGTCGCATCAATTGGAACCTGCCAGACTATCTGAGAGGCATAGGCAAAAGCACATACAACTACTGAGTTCCAGCGCGGTTCGGCCGCCAGCGAGTAGGCACCGGAGTTTGGTTTGGTGTTCTCACCCGCTGTACTCTTCTCGGCGGATGGCTCCTCGGCGGACGTCTGGTTACCAGATGCCTCGTCGGCGGTCAATGGTGACAAGAATGCTGCCTCCAGACCGGAGGTGGCTGGCACCGGTCGTGGTACACGTGCCGCATGTCGCAATGCCGCTATAAAGCGGTCGTAGTATCCTTTGCCTTGCCCAAGGCGTCGGCCGCTTCGGTCAAACGCAAGACCAGGACAGATCACCAGCACTCGTTGACCGCCAGCTGCGCTGGCCACCGGATCAAACCCGGCAAGCGTTCCGGCTGGCTCCCGCATTCCATAACTGTGAGTGTCCGAAGGATAAGACAGGCTGTCGATACGGTGAAAACTCAGCTCACCGTCCGTCACACGCGGAAGAACCACGAGTTTGCCAGCTTCAAGTGCGGCCTCTATCACGGCGTCGGTGTTGATCTCCGAGCCGAACGAGGCAAAGGCTACCACAATTTCAGCATCCTTCCACAGACGCCGCAAAGACCTCAGATTGTGGGCGGCAGCAACACCGGCTTCAACGGCGAAATCGCGGGCAACTTCTTCCAACTCGCCTCGGACAAGCCCACGCAGGAGAGCCTTAGCCTTGCGTACATCCTGAGAGCCAGACACACCGGACCAGCCATCTCCTAGCTCATCAACAACCATACCCGCAATCCTTAGCTACACTATGAGTGGTGCCCGAAAACTTGCCTTTCACGACTCGTGATTATAGACATGAACATCACGTTGTGGAAAGGGAATGGTGATCCTGGCCTCGTCAAAGGCCTTTTTCACCGCCTCATTGAGGCGTAAGGTAGCTGTTAGGAAGTTTTCGCGCTTGACCCAGACACGGCAGGCAAGATGTATGGCACTATCACCGTGCTCGAGTACACCAATGAGCGGTGCTGGTTCCTTTTCTATGATATCAATCTCGTCGACTACCTTGGTGAGGAGTTCTTTTGCGGTGTCGATACTGTCGGCGTAACTGATTCCGTACACCATATCAAGACGGCGAGTTGGATTAACGCTGAAGTTGGTTACGGTGGAGTTGGCCAAACTCCCGTTCGGCATAACCACCCGCTTGTTGTCAAAAGTGTTCAGTGCGGTGTAGAGAACGCGAATCTCAATCACGCTTCCCATTACGCCATTCACCTCAATAAAGTCACCAACACTAAAGGGCCGGAAAACAAGTATGAGTATTCCACCGGCAAAGTTGGACAGACTCCCCTGAAAGGCCAGGCCCACCGCCAGACCGGCCGCAGCAAGGATGGCCACAAACGAGGTCAACGCCAGCCCCAAGGTCTGGAAAACCGACAACAAAAGAACGATAGTGAGAACTGTCCGGACAAGAGATACTAAGAAGGTCTTCACCGTTGGGTCAAGGTGTTCACGCATGTCCAGTCCGCGACGAAAGAACTTCAGCATGAACGATATTACTACTCGGCCAACAACATAGACCGCAAGCGCGGCAAGCAGCCGACCGCCGAAGGTGATCATCAACTCTACAAGCTGTTCGCTATACTGTTCCATCATGATTCCGCTCCATCATACTACTGCTCCAACGAGCTCAAGACTGAGATGTCAGAAAGCGTTGCCGCGGCAACTGCCGAACGAACTGCCGAACTACAGCGGCAACGCCGAACCCACAACACTCTCGACCACCGGGATCATGTCTGCAAACTCGGCTGCAGGAACCGCAAAAATGATCTCTACCTCGTTATGCTCCGCATGCCGCAGTAAGTAGCGCAGCACAACCATGCCTGGTTCTACGAGTACCAGCTGATCCAGTTCGTACTCCCCAAACATAAAGCGATCTAAGCGCAACTCCTGTACATCAAGCGCCTCTTCATAGTACCCGGCGTGCGCTTCCATGCTATGGTCGCCTTTCGGCGCTGTAACAAGAAGGACTGTATTGCTGTCTCCGTCGAAGTAAATCTGCTCCGTTTCGTACGAGTACTCAGGATTCAGAAGCGGCGCGAGCCCCTGCTGAATTTGCTCACTCTGTACGTCGGTAATTACAAACCATCCAAAGGGAGGGCGAATGCGCACCCCGCTATCGTCAAACTCCACTGCAGCGCCCAGGAGCTCGTCGTCCACCGAAAAGGTTACTACCGGGCGCTGGCCATTCGGTACGCTATCGGGTGACTCGGTTGGCGACGCTTCCGATGAGGCACCGCAGCCGCTGATTGCGAACCCGAGAACCACGGTAGCAAGAGCCAAAGCCAAGATCGATGTTGGTCTCGTATAAGAGAAGATGGTTGTAGTCATGAGTGTTGTGTCCTAGTCTGGTGTTTGTTCAGCGGTCCGGTGTTTCGCGCTGGCCTGGTGTCAGCTAGTTGAAGCTCACACAACAGCCCTCCCGTCACAACCATGACGTTTGTTGGTGTCACATAGGTACAAGCTGGTGTGCGGCCTCAAGTTAGGGGGAAGAGAGGACCCGGACCGCAATGCTGGTTATCTAGTGACGGTAACCGTCATTGGTTGGACGGTAACAACTCCGGTGAACATACCAATAACAACGTCAATCAAGTTCATCTCGGTGACGATTTCGTAGTCAGTAGCACCAGCCGCCATTTCCTGAGAATCAGCTTCGGTAAGAGGAATGAGTCCGTAGAGTACGAACCACTGGCGAACTTCGGTCGTTTCGCCGGTCTG
>PXEI01000333.1 GCA_003564775.1 Spirochaetaceae bacterium | reverse complement strand
GTCCCTGCTGCTCAACCCAGGTGAAGTACTTAAGGTTGTGCACTCGCAGGCGCTCGTAGTAGGTCAACTCCAACACGTTGAGGTGGTTCTGTTTCTCAACCGAACCAGCAAAGTAGCGCGCAGCGTCAATCTCCGAAAGCGGGCCCTGCTCTGCCACCAAGTCCTCTACGCGCGAGTTGTACAGCTCCATGGAGTCGGTCAGCACCGTCACCATTACATCATCGGGACCAAGCTCATAGTACTTTGCAATCTTGGCTGCAGCGAGCATGTTTCCTATTCCGGAAATTCCGAGCGCTGGCAGCGACTGGATTGTCTCATCCGAGATCCCCCGTGAGGCAAGATATGCACGGCCCGCGTCCTCGTTGAAGACGCGAGTGAGGTCAATGCAGTCCTGGTCGTCAACAGCAACTACGAGATCGGTATTGCGTACGTTGTGCACCCAGGGTACGTGTTTGTCGCCAATGCCTTCAATGCGGTGATCACCAAAACCGTTACGCAGCAGTGTCGGACATTGCAGCGCCTCGGCGGCGCCAATAACACTATGGGGGTAGAGTTGCTTGAGTTTGTCACCGGCAGCCAGCGTCCCGCCCGACCCGGTGGATGAAACATAACCGGCATAGTTCTCAGCCTTGACTCCAGCAGCAGCCAGCATCTCCACAATTGCGTCGGCGGTTACCTCGTAATGCCAGAGGTAGTTGCCGAACTCCTCAAACTGATTAAAAATGACGATATCGTCACCACGAGTTTTCCGGAGCTCCCAGCAGGCATCAAAGATCTCTTTGACGTTACTCTCGGTTCCTGGAGTGGCTATGACCTCTCCAGCAATCCGTTTGAGCCACTCGAAACGTTCCCGGCTCATACCTTCGGGAAGGATCGCAATAGAATCACAGCCAAGAAGCGCCGAGTTATACGCACCACCACGACAGTAGTTTCCGGTGGATGGCCAGACCGCTTTCTGGTTGGCTGTATCGTAACTGCCACTTACCAATGCAGGCGCCAGGCAGCCATACGTTGCCCCAACTTTATGAGCACCGGTGGGAAACCACTGGCCGACTATCCCCAAAATGCGACAAGGCGCGCCGGTGAGCTCCGGTGGGAGTTCAATGTAGTTTACCCCACCAAAGGTGCCGCCCTTAGCAACCGGTTCATTCTTCCAGGTTATGCGAAAGAGGTTTGCAGGGTCGATATCCCATAGACCGACCTCTCCGAGTCTTTGATGAATTTTTGCGGGCATCGATGCCGGGTTCTTCATCTCACTAAACTTCGGCAGGATAATTCCACGCTCACGACAGCGTTCAATATTGCGCGCCCGCACATCCGGACGCAGATTCAGGTCAATCATGGCAACTCCATACATTAATGCGACCATTGAGGATAGTCACATGCTTACGGTTTACTGTTTGCTCAGTGCACTCAATATACCCGCTAAACTCAAAAGCGCCTATCCCTGTAGGTCTGCGAAGCAACCGCGCATGACCCATATGGAGCGCCTACATGAGACCGATCAGCTTCTCAATGGCACTCCAGTATTCCTCGTCCAGCAGGCGTGCAGCCCCCACTATCGCGGCCTCTTCATGAAGGGTTGAAAGACGAACCTCTACCGCGCGATTGTTGGCTTCCAAGGGGTGTTCGAGTGCAGGCCCCCATATTGAGTACGCCTTTGCGATATTGCCACCAAGGACCAATGCTTCCCCGCCAAAGCGTTTGAGCCACGGCCCTATGAACTCACCCAGTTGTTTGCCGCGTCGCCTGAAGGCTACAAGCGCAGAGTCATCACCCTCGCGCGCCCGGTCCGCAAGCGCACGCACACCGGTGACGGTCTGCCCGGAAACCGCGGCATACTCAGCAATGAAGCCTCGGGTAGAGAAGTAGTCGTCTGCTATTCCTTGGCTATGGGGCAGGTGCCAGAGGCAGCCCTGAGGCGGTACTAATGGGCCATCTAGAACGGGAACGCCGTCACGAACAAAAGCGGAACCAAATCCGGTACCAAGGGTAACCGCAACCGAACTTACATTACCCGCAGTTGCACCCCGCCATGCCTCCCCTACGGCGAATGCGGTAGCATCATTCATAAAGCGGACCGGAAGCCCTGCAGTGAGCTGCAGCGCGGAACGGAACGCCGCACCGACGTTCACGCCTTCCAGGCTTTCGTACTTGCGCCCTTTGTTGAACAGCACCACTCCTTGGCTGTAGTCAAAGGGGCTGGGCATGGCACAGGCTATGCCGGTGAGCTCACGTTCTCCCAGTTTCGACAAGCTATCATTCAGGCATTGACCCCAGACCGCGAGGATGTGCTCGGCGGCCTGAGCGCTATCAACCGCCCGCGCTGCGCGACTTTCCGGCACAAGCTTGCCGGATTGTACGCCAACCAAGGCCGAGCTTATGTGACTGCCTCCGATATCGCACGCAAGTGCTACTGTTTCCATGCACACCGACACACCGGTCTTAGCCCTTAACCGAGCCAGCAAGCATTCCGCGAATGAAGTACTTACCCAGCAGAATATAGATGATCAAGGTCGGAACGGCAGCAATGAGGGCGCCCGCCATTTGCACGTTCCACTGGACTACCTGACTGCCAGCCAGGTTCTGGAGTGCTACCGTAATTGGTTGAACGCCTGGACGCTGAGTGATGGTGACCGCAAAAAGGAAGTCGTTCCACACACTGGTAAACTGCCAAATGACCACGACCACCAGACCTGGAGCTGACAGCGGCAACATAATATGACGGTACACTCCAAAGAGCTCAAGCCCGTCAATGTATCCGGCCTCCAGAAGTTCGTCAGGTATCTCGGCGTAGAAATTTCGGAACATGAGTGTTGTAATGGGTATACCGTAGATCACGTGCGTGACAATGAGTCCGCCCAGGTTTCCGTAGAGCCCCACACTGCGCAGGAACTGAACAAGCGGAATCAGGATGGCTTGATAGGGAATAAACATGCCAAACAAGATCAGTGCAAAGACAATGTTCGATCCACGAAAACGCCACTTAGAGAACACATACCCGTTAATTGAGCCGATTGCGGCGGTGACCAGCGTTGCCGGAATCACCAGCACAAAGCTGTTTCGCAGGTTTGGAGCCAACCTGGTCAGTGCAGCAGCGAAGGCCTCAAGACTAAAGGCCCGCGGGAAGACCCACATCTCGGACAGGCTCACGTCCTGGAAAGTTTTGAGACTGGTAGCCAGGAGAACATACACCGGCATGAGAAAAAGCAGTACAAAAATCCCAAGAACCACGTACAACAAGGCTTTCCGTTGTATAACTGCCCGGCGGGCCGGATTAATTGAGGCTACGGCTGCGTTCATGAGTGTTACTTCCTGAAGGTATAGACAAGATATGGGACTATTACCACCGCTACCATGAGCAACATGATGGTGGAGATAGCAGCACCTTCTCCATACCGGTTGCCCCGAAAAGTGGTCTCAAACATGAACACACCCGGAAAGTCGGTAGCAAACGCAGGGCCCCTTCCAGTCATGGCCATGACAAGGTCAAAAATCTTGAGCGAAATGTGTCCCAGGACAATCATGGCAGACAGGGTGATTGGTCTCAGCATAGGAAGTATAATTCGCCGAATTATCGTGAACTCATTTGCGCCGTCCATACGGGCGGACTCCAGCAACTCCCCGGGAATTGAACGCAGTCCGGCCAGATAGATGGCCATAGTGTACCCAATAAACTGCCACGATGCCGCAGCAATGATTGAGATGAGAGCCAGATGAAAACCAGCAATGCGGGTTGTGTCGGTATACC
>PXEI01000217.1 GCA_003564775.1 Spirochaetaceae bacterium | reverse complement strand
GGGGTCAGCGTGAAATGATCAATCGCTACCCTTCCTCCGTGGAATGTTAATTCATTTCTGCCTGCTGCCAGCTCGATTTCGACCGGCGTACTCCTCTGCCACGCGCCCTCGGTATATGGCAGCGGCATGTCAATTGCATCACGACCATTCACAGACGCATGTAGGCTCTGGTCCCATCTGGGCGTTGCAATGTGAGCGGCCATCTGGTACGTCCCTGCCCTGGGCGCGTTGACCGTATACGTAAACCTGTCGAACTCGTTGGAGTAGCGCGAGAGATGCAAACGCGTGTAGCCTTCCTGATCCTCGACAAAAAAGAGGATTTCCGGTTGATGCCCTCTGAAGATCCTGGTAACGCTCTCGGTCGGGCTGCTGGTGGCGGCCGAAGGAATGGTGATGACACCGTTGGCGTCCACCGTGACCGTACCGGTTGCCCCTGGCAGTGGCGCCGGGGCGGATGCGACCGCAGCAGGTTCGCCTCTCGCCGCAGCATCCAATCTGGCGATGATCATTCGCTGCTCATGGAGCCCCAGATCATACCACAAGGTGGGTTCCAATTCGTTTCGGGAATGAAAGCCCGCCTTTCTTCTCTCCCCCATCAAGGTGCCGATCCATTGCGATCGCTTTACTCTGATGAATGCGTCCGCATCCTGGCGAGCTTGCGTGGTCGCGAGGAAATTCAGATCCACGCCATAGGGGCTGGACCTCGCCCGATTCATGGTCGCGTATCTGCCACGGTTACCCGGTCCCCAGCTACCGCCCAGCCTGACTCGCCATCCGTCAGGATGCCAGTGCGCCAGCGTGGCGTGTCCCGGCTCGCTGCGTGCCGTGGTGGGCACACCATGCGCCCGCAAGAGAAAGCGCCCAAAGAAGGCGCGCCGCCCACAAATACCCCCATTGGCCAGAATGTTTTGCATCAACCGCACATCCTCACGATCTCTCCCAGGACCGGCACGGGAATAGGCGATTTCACCGTTGACGGTATCGACATACTTGGAAGTGTCTCCATTAGTGGGAACGAGGTTCGGCCGCAAGTTGCGGAGCATCTTGCGTCCCCAAGCCATGGTCTCGTCGCAATCCCGGCCACGCACGACCATTACCAGGCTCCACACACATAAATCGCTGAAGCCGCAGTGGAGCTCACCTGCCAAATAGGCTTGTTTGAAGTGCTGGTAACGTTTATCCGGATCGGCTGCTCCAGGTTGATCGCGCTCGCTTATCCCCCCGGCGTGCCCGAGGCTGACAGCCAATGCGAGGCGCTGGAAAATGCCATCCTCCCGCGCCCTGGGGCTGGCTTGTTGAACATCGGTATAGATCTTCATGGCCTCGCCATACCTTCCATCGTGGGGTCCATCCGCCACCAGCATCTGGACCATCAGTTCCGTATCATCTAGCAACTGACGGATTAGTTGCGTATGTTCGTGGCTCTGCTCACCAAATTTTGCGAGTCCGCGCGGGGTCGCCGAACGCAGGACCATGTACGGCGCCAGTATGCTGTCCAATTGGTCATCGAACAGAATCTCACGTGCGCCCGTGTCATTCATCGCTCGCAAGGTGTCAGCCATGGCCCTCTCGTGAGCCTCCCGTGCTTCCTCCGCTTTACGAAGCGCCTCGGGCAACTCATCTGCGGCTTCCTTTGCCCGCTGCCGGGCTTGCCTGAGATCTCTCTCAGCACGATTTACATCCCGTTCTCTAAGTCCGACGAGTCTCTCGTGCCTGCTGATATGATCCTCTCGATCCGCATCGTCTTCCGGTAAGGCCTGGGCTTGCGCCAGTGCGGCCTGTGCGTTTTCCAGCGTCGCAGGACCGAAGCTGTAAATTCTTTTCTGGCGCTGTAGGTTTGCCTCCGCAGCCTTCAGCCTCTCAACGGTTTTAGCCGTGGAGGCTGCCTTCTCGGCATACGGCTCCTCTGCCTTGGTCAATTCGCGCCACGCCGCTACCCTCGACTCATCAATGGTGGGAATACGCTCTTTGAGCTCAGCGCGCAGTCGAATCATTCCCTCAGTTAGGAACTTTTTAAGTTCCACCCCCTGGTCCGACAAGGTGTCCTGGCCAAAGGTATGGGCATATTGTGCTTGGAGACCGATCAAATCAGACTGGGCCGCCTTGCCGAGCGCGGCAGCGTCCAGTTCTTCGTCGCTGAAATTTGTTCCTGTGGCACCGAAGGCGAAAGCGTCGATATCCATACCCCGGCGGCGGGAGCCGATGCTGAAGAGCAGCGTATCGGGGTTATCAACCGTGAAGGAGCTATGACCTCGTGCTTGCGATAGATTCACCCACACAAATTCGTCGCCTTTCAGGCTGCCTCCACCAGTCACACCCTGCCAATTAACATCCCTGCCAAAGTTACTATTGTAGACCATGCTGGCCTGTCGCCTCCGTGATCTCGCACGGATATACAGGTCATAGGTACCTGCCCGGTCAAAGGACACTCGGTAGCTGGCGACCCGATCATGGCCGAGGCCCTCTGGTGCTCCACGGGTATTTGCCCGCGTGGTAATGTATTGAGAGCCCAGCGCAGCGGAATCAGTGACTGTGTCCCAGTCACTATCCGAGGTTTGAGCGGAGTGGGATATGGGATAGGCGACCTTAGCCAGTGAACACAGCGTCACTACAATTAGTAGGTGGAGCCTTAAGTTGTTTTTGTTTTTCAGTTTCATCTTGTTTCTCCTTCTGTTTTTCTCGAGCTGGTGCTGGTTGCATTTGATCATCCGCATTTATTCTTCTTCAGATTTTCCGAGCGTCTTGAGTCGCTCCAGAATTTCGACGCCGCGCTTGGCTTCCTCGGAGCGGCGGAATTCGAGGCGCGCTCTGGCTTCATCACGCATTGCATTCCATTCACCCCGGCTAAAGGCCTGGCCTCCAAAGTCTTCATCTTCCGGGAGATCCCAGTCGTCGGTGCGGAAGCTGGGGAAGGGGTGGTCGGGGTGGCCTCGCATTTTGAGGTTGCCCATCGGCGAACGGGCCCAGGCGTAGCGCAGGGCGACAGGTTCGGGGACCAAGGGGCTCCATACCCGGATTTCGTTGGGAACATTGTTGGGATGACCACGCTCCTCCTTGAAACGTGCGTGCGCCATGTAGAACTTGCCGTCCTCACCAGCGAGCGAGAAGCCCTCTGGAATACTGTTGCGGGTGTCACACATGATGCTGCCCTCGAATTTGAGAACGAAGTGGTCGCCATTTGGTTCCGCCGAGAGCAATTCCGTGTCGCGCCAGCCGACATTTGGCTCCGGATAGATGTTCGCCAGTGCCCAGCGGGCGGAGCGCTCACCATGTTCGCGCTTCTTGCCTGGGTGCAGCCCGGGAACGATGACATCGTAGGCTGGGATGAACATGAGATTTGTCTGATTCTCCACATCAGCGAGGCCGAGGCGTTGCGATTCGCGGATGAAGGGTCCGGTATCTCTGGACGCGGCTTCAAAATTATCCACATTCTGGGGGTCGCCACCAGCACACAGACCGATAATAGCAAAAGGCAGGTCAGGGGCGTTGAAGTCCTCGCGGATGCCCTCGACCATCAGTCGCGTCAATACCCGATAGAGGTTGGGGCGGGTTCGGGTGCGCGTAGCGTTGTTGTAACCCTGGTGAAAGAGCCCACCTTTGACGTTGTAGCCTTTCAGCACGCCGAGCATGCCGTTGTAGATGCTGGAGCGGTCGCTCGGGCTCTTGCCCGGGATGTCCCAGGAGCGGAGGTTTTCGTAGCCTTCCGGTTTTGTTGGCCACTCGTCTTCGGGCCGGTCCCGACCCTGCGCACGGG
>PXEI01000132.1 GCA_003564775.1 Spirochaetaceae bacterium | reverse complement strand
TCTCGATCATGAGTAGTACGCGATCACCAAGCGGCTTTATTTTCATGTGTGTTCCTCCTGTCGGTTCTATCCGTTGCGTGGTGTTTGAATGTTCGATTGTATGTGAGAATATACGCGCATGACCGATGGAGGTCAAGAAGTAATACGGCATTGCCTCCATGCCATCACAGTTCGTACATTTGAGTTGTGAATCATCTAACGCTTCTCCGAAAGAAATATCGGAAACGGCTCATTCCTGAGTTGTCCGCCAGTTGTCCGGGATATGCATGCACGGCAGGCGCGAGCACGGAACTGCCGACCAAGCCTCCAAAGGCGTGGTACGTTGCACGGGGTTCTCTGCACGGAGTTCGGAGGCGTATTGCCTCACTGTATCGTGCGGCAGCAATGGAAGCGTTGCGCAAAGGATCAGGTGATCTCGCAGTCGCGCTACTGGTGAACGGGGTGAGGTACTCTAAACGAGGTCCAGCCAAGAGCCGGTTGATGAGTGTCAGCAACGAGTTCGGGATGTTTCGAAGGGACTCGTTTGAGGAAGATGCACGGCATGCGTATTTCGGCGTGCAGCTGAGTCGTTACCTTGCACGCAAGCGTACGCGACGTATTGCTACTCCCGCAGAGGCCGATATGCTGCTACAACTGCTGCTTGAGAGTTGGGAGGAGCAGCGGGACAGAGTAATCCACAGCGATGCATCGCCTACCGAGTTGTTGGAGGCTTTTGGGGGTGTTCGGATTGTGTTTCCTTATGTTGAGTTGCCGCCTGACTTTCGAGACCCAATGATTGAGGTGGATTTTGACCGAGGTGAACGTGTGCGACCGGAGAGGAGATGCTGGTGCGGGAGTGGATTGAGTCATTTCCGCTGCCATGGGCGCATTCCCGGCGCTGTAGAACTCGGAATTGGGAAGTTTTGGCCCAATAATTCGCAGTAATCAGAAAGTTGGGTTTTTATGACACAGTTCCATGACTCGATAATTCCTGCTCTGATTATAGCGGGTCTTAATTATTTACCTTGTATAGAATTAGAATTATACCCGAACCACCCCTAATCGGCACGCATATTGCATGTTTAGGGTAGGAGGTTCGAATGTCAGCAGCAGTAGCAAACAAGGTAGCCAAACCAAGATATCAGCGTTCGAGCAGCGACGATGAAAACGTCCTATCAATTTATCTGAAAGAGATTAACAAAATTCCTTTGCTCACTCGTGCAGAAGAAAACGAGTACGCAAGAGGAGCAGCAGCTGGCGACCAAGCATGCAAAGACAAACTCATTCGGGCCAATCTTCGCTTTGTGGTGAATGTGGCAAAAAAGTATCAGAACCAGGGCCTCCCACTTTCCGACCTTATCAGCGAAGGGAACATTGGTCTCATGAATGCCATTGAAAGATTTGATGTCGATAAAGGTTACCACTTTATCTCATACGCCGTGTGGTGGATCCGTCAGGCTATTCTCAAGGCAATCTGCGAGAAGTCACGAATGATCCGGCTTCCACTTAACCGCGCCAACGAGTTGGTGCAAATTGAGAAGGTAAGAAAAGAGATTCAGGGGAGTCGGAGTGAGCGCTCAGAGATGCAGCAGATTGCAAAGACCCTGAACATGAACCAGGAACATGTAGAAGACCTCGTTAACATATCAAGAGAATTAATCTCACTCGAGACACCGGTGTACGCTGAAAAGGACTCATCGCTGCTCGGCGACTTTGTAGAAGATCAGGGGTACAAACATCCCGAGACTGTTGTTATTGAGAAGGCGCTAAAGAATGACATCAACGAAATTCTTTCGACCCTCAGCGACAAGGAGTCGGAGATTGTTCAATACCGGTTTGGTCTGAACGGACGAAGCCCGCTGTCACTCAAGGAGATTGGAGATCGTTACAGCCTGACCAAGGAACGAATCCGCCAGATTGAAAAGAAGGCAATTAAGCGTTTGCAACATCCCAAGCGCAGCCAGTTGCTTGCGTCGTACATCGCATAGAATCAGTTAGAACAGTAGTAGCCTATTAATATGGGACTTGATATCCGTTTTCGGGTATCAAGTCCCTTTTTTTGTTGTATCTCCGTGGTTATCATATACAATAACAGAAACATCTTACGAAACACCGGTCAGGGGGTATTGGCTTATGCCGGAAAAGTACGTTTACTCGTTTGGGAATGGAACAGCAGAGGGTGGTAGAGATCAGCGTCAGTTGCTCGGAGGCAAAGGAGCGAACCTTGCCGAGATGAGCAAGACAGGTGTTCCCGTACCACCAGGGTTTACAATCTCCACAGACGTCTGTGAGGAATACTACACTCAGAATCGCAAGTACCCGCCTGGGCTTGAGGCTGAGGTGGAGAAGCACCTCAGCAATCTCGAAAAGATCCGCGGTAAGAAGCTTGGTGATGCTAAGGATCCACTGCTTGTCTCGGTGCGTTCGGGTGCAGCGGTTTCCATGCCCGGGATGATGGATACAGTTCTAAATCTTGGGCTTAACGACAAAGCGGTAGAGGGGTTAGTAGAGGTCTCTCAAAATCCACGTTTTGCCTGGGATGCGTATCGGCGTTTTATCAATATGTTTGGGGATGTCGTTATGGGCATTCCACACTCCGAGTTCGAAGCCGAGCTTGAGAAGATCAAGAATAAGCGCGGGGTTGACCTCGATACCGGTTTGAGTACTGAAGATCTTCAAGAGGTCGTGGCGCAGTACAAGAAGGTGTACCAGAAGCACACGAAGGGTGGCTTTCCTCAGGATCCCAAGAAGCAGCTCTGGGCGGCAATCAACGCTGTGTTTGATTCATGGAATGCACCAAAGGCACTGAAGTATCGTAAGATCAACAGTATAACCGGCCTTAAAGGCACGGCTGTCAATGTACAGTCCATGGTCTTTGGCAACCTTGGAGAAACATCGGGAACCGGGGTAACTTTTTCCCGCGATCCTGCTACAGGGCAGAAGATATTTTACGGTGAGTATCTGCAGAATGCACAAGGTGAAGATGTAGTAGCTGGCATTCGCACGCCAATGGCAATAAGCACGCTGAAGAAAAAGAATCCAACCATCTATAATCAACTGGTTGATGTTAAAGATAAGCTCGAGGCGCACTACAAAGATATGCAGGACATGGAGTTCACTATTGAACAAGGCCAACTCTATATCCTTCAGACTCGTAACGGAAAACGAACCGGCGCCGCAGCCATCAGGATTGCTGTCGACATGGTTTCGGAAGGTGTCTTTGGCGAAGCCGAAGCGCTGACCAAGGTCACTCCGGAGCAGCTTGATCAGGTCTTTCATCCCATGATTGACCCCAAGGCACGAAAGACCATTAAGCCGCAGGCTAAGGGTTTGAATGCGTCTCCCGGTGCCGCCACCGGACATGCGGTCTTCACCGCCGACGAAGCCGAGGAATGGGTTGAACAAGGCAAAAAAGTTGTTCTTGTTCGTAAGGAAACCTCACCTGAAGATATTGGCGGAATGCATGCAGCCGAGGGTATTCTTACCTCAACAGGTGGCATGACGAGTCATGCAGCTGTCGTTGCTCGAGGCATGGGGAAACCTTGTGTTGCTGGGTGTCGAGAGGCTGTGGTGACGGGCAAGTCGGTGCAGATTGGCGATGTAAAGATTAAGCAGGGTGACTACATCACTATAGATGGAACTACCGGCGAGGTCTTTGCTGGGCATGTTGATCTCGTTTCGCCGAAGATTTCCAAAGAGATTGGTACCTTTCTGTCCTGGGCTGACAAGGTGCGCAACAAGTCCGAGCGTGCAGGAATTGCAGGCAAGGGGTTTGG
>PXEI01000129.1 GCA_003564775.1 Spirochaetaceae bacterium | reverse complement strand
GCTCCCCAAGGCCTGGCAGCCGAATATTGACCGCAGGAATCCGTGCTCCATAACTCAGGGGAGTTGCCAGAATGCGTTCCCCGACGCGGAGAGTTGGGTGCATGGCATCGGACCCAACAAGATATGAACGTACAAACAAGCCGGTCACCAAAAAATATACGAGGAAGAGCTGAAGGGCTATGCGGACCAGAGTGCGAACACGTTTGCGGGAACGATTCTGCCGGTAGAGCGAGTAAGTTCTTGATCGGCGAAAAAAAGCCATTCAGCGTTTTCCTTCTTGTTCTGCTTATTGAATGGGACCGATGCGACTCGGAGGCCAGTACTTGATCATTCCTCTACCCAGCACGCGTTCCTTGCTCACACTACCAAAGGATCGCCCGTCCAGCGAGTTGTCGCGGTTGTCCCCCAAGAGCAGCAGTCGTCCATCCGGCACATACCAGCCTTGTTCGTGAAAAAAGCGGCGTGAGCGCAGGCGTGAGTCGTAAGGGCGTGCCATATACCGCATTTCACTGCGATACGTGTCGATGTATATTCCATCGGGATATCGAACGCGTGAGGCCGCTCGCAACGCTGCATCCTGTCCAGCACTGAGAGGCACCCCTACATCTTGCAGCCCGGCCGCACGGGCTCCTGCTCGCAGTACTTGATAGTCTTCAGGTTCAAGCAGGCGGTTTACCGGATACGAAATTCCGGCCAGCTCCTGGAAGGCGCTCTCGCTCATCCATTCCGAGGCGCCTTGAGGAAGAATCTCAATGACACCTTCATTGTTGCGGAAGCGGTCGCCTTCTACGCCCACCGCGCGCTTGATCAAAAACTGGGCCCGCGGACGGCCAAACTCATCTCTGTTTATGTCAACCATGGAGAGCGTAACCATGTAAATGAGACGCTGAAGCACTTCAAAGCCGGGGCCACGACTGAGATAGGAGGGATTCTCAAAGATCACAACCTCGTTTCGCGTGGGTTGCACCGGTCCCGAGACTTTGAGCATGCCCGGAATCAACTCCGGTCCAAAAATGACCTTGTTCACAAACACGCGGTCCTGCTCTAGTAGGGTGTCAATCATGGAGCCGGTGGGTATTTGATAAGCCTGAAGTAAGTACTGATTAATGAGGAGTACAACAATTGCGGCCCAGAGGAAGGCTTCGAGCCAGTCTACGATGATGTTTTTCTTTCGTTGTTTTTCTTCAATACGGCGTCGGCGGCGTCGCCGGCGCGTTAACACACGCTCGGTAAACGTAACGAGACGACCTGCCACTGTTCCGGGTGCTTTCATCGCGCTCGACATTAGCATAGCGGACTTGAATTGACAAGCAGAGTCGGAGGAACCTATAATCGCTCCCAATGGTTTCCCGCAAAAAAACACGCCCCGCCGAGCAGCCGGTCGACGACACTGTCAAACTCGGGCCGCTTTTTGGTTATGGCCCACACCAGTACATACCGGTTCTCTACTTAGGAGCGACGATCCTCTTGCTCTTTCTCGTCCTGGTTCTGCCAGGGGTACTCCGCCACGGTAGCCGGGTGAGTTTTGAAAGTGACCCGCGTGGCGCAGAGGTTTATCTCAACGGTATACGGCGAGGGAGCACGCCGCTTGAGATTTTCGTGCCTGCAGGCGAGTATCGTGTGGAGTATCGCATGCCGGGAGTGAATCCCGATGTGACCGAGCTTGATGTCTCAGGTCGTGTCATTGGAAGTCTCTTTTTTCCTCGGAGACAACTGAGTTACTCCCATTTGGTGCTTGAGGATGCACAACTCAATTCGGTGCTGGACACCGGAGTGAGTGACTATGCAGCCTGGGCCGCAGTTGGTCAATCAAGTCGACAGCATAGATTCCCCCCAGTGCTTTTTGAAGCTATGGATGTACTCATAACGTCTGCCCCCGTACCAGCGAGTCCGGTTCGCATGAGTGCTGGACAGGAGCTTCTTACGCGCAGCGTTGCGCACACCGTTGACCCTGCCTTGTTGCGTGACTACGTACGGGCGGCCGGTGTGTACCATAACGCCGGTCCGGCGGTCGGGCCTGGCGGTTTGGTTGCGACTGTACGTTTTTTCGCACATCTTCATAATAGTGCGGAAGCCCTTCCGGTGCTTCTCAGTGAGTCGCTGCCCCGCAATGAGGCCGAGCAGCTTAATTCTGATCCCGAGTTTCGCGGATTTGTGGAACGAAAGACTACCGCGATGGTCGCTCTGAGTTACGAGGAACTGCCTACCGAGCTGCCCGGCGGGAGCCGAAGGCTCCTCGACACACCCTTTGCGCGCGTCCCGGCAGGCCGCGTTCCATTGGGACAGTCTCGGCAAGGGCGTGAACCCGCACAGCTTCAGCTCCCTTGGAGTCTGGATGTTCCGAGTTTCGAGATCATGGAACATGCGGTTACCCGTGAGCAGTATGCGGCCTTTCTTGCCGAGAACCCCATGTGGCGACCGGATAACATCGAAGAGCTCGTTGAGACCGGGTATGCCACACAGGACTATCTCCAGGATTGGTCTGACGATATGAGTTCTGAGTTACCGGTTACCTTCGTTTCGTATTATGCTGCCGCAGCCTATGGCGAATGGTTCCATGACCGGCTTTCGAATGCGGTTCCGGGCTTGAAAGTCCGTCTGCCACGAGAAGCTGAGTTCGAGTGGGCCACTCTTCTTGACGGCTCGGACCTTTTTCCAGGAAACTTTCGTGAGCGGCCCAATGCTGGCCCGCGACCCGCCGCCGAGGGTGAACAGGGTAATCTTGGGCTCTATCACATGCTAGGCAATGTGTGGGAGTGGCAAACAGACCATTTTTCTCCTGGGGCCTATCTTCTGGGTCACGCCGTCGAGTCCGGCGGTGTTGAACGTGTAGTGCGCGGAGGTTCGTGGGTTAACAGCTCAAGTGAGGTAGAACCCTCTACACGTGGCGCGCAGCACCCGACCTGGAGCAGTCCTTTTCTCGGTTTCCGGCTCGTAGCAGTGCCCGAGGATCAGAACTAATGGAAGGGATTAAAGATCTCGCCCGGAATCGACGGGCATTCTACGAGTACACCGTTGACGACACTCTGGAATGTGGCATCGCGCTCCAGGGAACCGAGGTGAAGTCCATGCGGGATCACAAGTTCTCGTTTGTGGACTCCTACGCGCGTATCCGGAATGACGAGTTGTGGCTCATTGGACTGCACATAAATGAGTATACCCATGGGAACATCTACAACCATGAACCTGATCGTACCCGCAAGCTCCTCGCACATAAGGAAGAGATTAAGCGACTTAGGCGCAAGGTCGACGAAAAGGGCTTCACCCTTGTGCCGCTACGGTTTTACCTAAAAAACGGTCGCGTAAAGCTTGAGCTTGGTGTATGCAAGGGCAAAAAGACCTACGACAAGCGCGATACCATCAAGAAGCGGGATCAGGACCGCGATTCTGCACGTGAGATGAGCGGACGAGGCTAAAGATCGCGCTCTATCCTCTCAAGCATACCTTAGCTGGAGGCAGTTCTATGGCGGCATATATGCCGGAAGACCGTGCAATCGCTCTTCGCAGCTTTGCGGAGCATATCGCGATAGAGGCCGGTTTAATAACCCTGAAGTACTATCGCGGGGAGTTCACAACCGAGCTAAAGGCGGACAACAGTCCGGTCACCGTTGCCGATAGAGCGGCTGAAAGGTTCTTACGCGGTGAGATTTCGGCTCGGTTTCCCGGCCACGGTATCATTGGCGAGGAGTTTGGGGAAACCTCGGGTGAAGGTGCCGCGGAAACCTCAGATGAATCCGCCGGGGAGCAGTATACCTGGGTGCTGGACCCAATTGACGGTACCAAG
>PXEI01000356.1 GCA_003564775.1 Spirochaetaceae bacterium | reverse complement strand
TGCCCTGGCTCCCGGCTACCCAGGCCTATGCCCTTGATCTTGGCCGAGCACCGGAAGAGCTTGATAGAGAGACGCAGGAAGCGTTGGACGCAGTGCTTGCGGTTCACGGTGCACCTGAGAGAGTATCGCCAGAGCCCACCATACTTCCCGGCGACAGAAACACCCCGGACTCCGGCCTACGGAGCAGTCTCACAACCGTGCTCGCTGGGCCTTTTTCGCGGACCGAATGGGCAGAGGCTGAGTCACAGCTCAGCAACTTGCTCACCGTCGTCTCCTCGCCCAGTCAACGAGCGCGAGTTCAGTTCTACAGGGGGCAAAGTTTGTACTTTCTTGGACGGTTTAACGAGGCCTCGTTAGCCTTTGTGGATGCCCGAAGCCACCTCTATGCCGAGTCACAGCCATGGTTGGATGCGGCCCTCCGGGCGGGCGAGACGGGACGCTAAGAGTTCCTGAGAGGAGACAGGTGCTCCTCGGAAGGGGACAGATGGGGCATGCTTCCCTACTCGGTTTTCAGCGACAGTTCGATAAGCAGTTGTTGGTCTTCGCCTGGATCAAGTTCAAGCGGAACTCGAAACACCGAACAACAATGCTGAAAACTCTCAACATACCCTACGACATCGCTTGATACCGAGTAGACCGGGTGACTCCACAACTCAACTGGAGCCGACAACGCCACGCGCACAACGGCTCCATTGAGAAGATCCCGATATCGCAACTCGCAAACCCTTTGTACAACCGTTTCTTGCGGGCCAATCTCCTGCTTGCTACCGTCCTCGTGGGTTACATGTACCTCAAGTGCTCGCACAGCGTCGGAGGCGAACGACAAGTTGGCCTCACATCCGTAAACACACCTGAGTGGCTCGGTACCGGTGTTTGAGAAGCGGTACTGTACACGGAGCGTTGCACCCGAGAAAACGAAACTCTTCTCAAGTCGGAGAACGACTCCCGACGCTATCTCCTGCTCGGCCACAAACGAAAGAGCATGATGTTCCCGATCAAGATCTTGAAGCCGGTACAAACTGTGTCCCAGATCACAGTACTCAGGCACGTCGCCCCGAAAGAACCGTTCGGGGCCATACTCGGCCTCCCAGAAGTGGTCAACAAAGGTCCGCTTCTCATACCTGTCGTAAATGAACTCTCGTTGCTCCGGGTCGTGATAGGACTCTTCCTGGCGAGTGAGGGTATCAAGGTAGTTCATGGAAACCGGTAGATAGTCGAGTTCGAAAAGGCGCCCCCCACGTTGATGCAGGTACGCATTAATGCTCTGACCCTGGAAGATATACTCAGATAGGCCGTCCATATCAAAGTCCACAGAAACGATAGACGAGATAAAGACGCCGCGTTCGCGAGTGACCTTCTCTGCTTCGATCAGCGCGGAGTACACTTGCTTCCGCAGCTTGTTGCGGTATATCCCGCCGGGAGGACCATGCCAGTAGGCACTGTGGCACTGTCCACGCCACAGTTCTTCGCGGGCCGCCTGCTTCCGGTACTTGTCTCCACGTATCTGGTTCACCAGGATATGGGTGTACTGCATTTTTGCGTACATCAAGTTGCTTTCAGGGTATCGGGCAAGAAACTGCCGGAAAAAGCCTCCGAAAAGGTAGCCGTTTCGGCCTATTCCGTTCTCCACGGTCTTACTGAGACCGCGAAAACTATTTTGCTGCGCTGCTGGCAGCGCCCACAACATCATCTCCTCATACGAGGTCGAGGGAAAATACGCCCGCGGTCTGGATTGGTCGTTCTTCAGGTAGCGCCACGGATGTATAGGTTCCAGCCAGTCACGATTCTTCTTCACCAGGTTCAGAAACCTGGAAAGCCATTCCTCTTCATAGGCAACTCGGTAGCTGTCTGTTGTGCCGCCCAGTCGCTCTCCCTCATCAAGAATAACTACAACCTTGTCGTCATCTTCACCGGCAAGATCCTTCAAATGCTGAATCATGTCTTCCGGGGAGTCTGCAAGCAGTTTCCAACGTGATGTCTTGCAAATGGGAAACACGACCACGGTCTTGCCTTGATCCTCGGTTATGCAGGGGCGATACAGATCGTCTCCCGAGAGGCCAGCGGTTATGAAGTGATAGTCGGCCAGAAAAGTGTACTCCATGCCGCTATTTCGCAGAGCCGAAGGCAGGGAAGGTTCCCACACAAGCTCAGTTAACCATGCACCACGCGGCCGACGCCCAAACTGCTTGCGGAGAAAGGTAGTCATCCGTTCAATCTGTCCAAGTCTGTCGGTGTGAGGAATGAGCGGGAGCACTGGATCGTAGAAGCCCCCGCCAAGAAACTCCAGCTGCTTACGAGCAGCCATCTCGGACAGTACGTCGATAAACTCCGAGTGGTGTTTCTCCAGCCACTGGAACAGCGAGCCCGAGTAATGAAGCGTTATGGGGATCTCCGGATGATTGTAGAGAGTGCGCACAAATGGTTTGTAGGCTCTTTGATAAATGCTCTCAAAGCTCTCATCATCGCTACCGAGCGGTTGCGTATTGCTGGTTCCGAATACGAATTTTAAACTCTGCATACTCTATCTCGCTCGGGAAAACGAAGGGCTACAAAGGTGCAGCCGACTGGGGAAAAAAGAATTGTAGCTTCCGCTATCGGCTTTGTAAAGCTACCGGCTACCGCTAAAACAACCCAGAGAGAAAAAAACTGTCAAAAGCATGAAAAGCCATGGCCATAAGGCCAGCGCTGATGATGACAATAGGGGTGCCGCGAAAAGCTGGGTGAACCCACTCAGACTCCATGTGCTCCCGTATCGCCGAAAGCAACACCAGTACCAGCATTACCCCCAAACCGGCCCCAAGTCCTGCCGCTATCACCTCACCAATGCTGAGCTCCATTCCTATCACAATGAGCGACAGACCGAACACGGCACAGTTTGCGGCGAAGAGCGGTAGATACTTGTCCATGAGTGCCGCAAATGCGCCTCCTATGCGTTCGGCACCAAGAGCAAAACCTTGTACGAGGCCTCCAATGAGCACCAGTAAAACGAAGGTTCGGATCATGGTGAGTCCTAGCGGTCGCAACACCAGAGAGTCCAAAAACCAAGCCAGCATTGCGGTGAGCACAAGGACAAAACTCAGGACAGTGCCAAAACTCAAGGCGGACCGTAAGTCACGTGAGTGTTCAAGTGCCGGGCATATTCCGACAAAGTAATACAACACGAGGTTATTAACCAGAAGAAACTGGAAAACAAGTCCCAAAGCACTCACTGGACCTTCTCCTCAGACTCGCTGCTTAAACGCAGATACGCAACCAGGGCTCGGATGTATCCCAGCACCAGTAATGCACCGGCTGCGGTACCGAACAAGCGTACCGGCGCCTGAGCTGGCCCCGGCACCATGACCGAAACCTGCCCCCAGCTTACTCCGCCGGTGCCGAGTATCTCACGAATACCGGCAATAAGGCTCAACGCCAACAGAAATGACAGTCCGGAGTACGCGGCCGAGAGCGTTACTTCACCTGGCCCTTGACCCGTCTGGCTGCGACCCATCAGCCGAAGCACCAGACAGTTGACCGCAATAAGGGGCACAAATACTCCCAGTCGTGCACTCATGTGCGGATAAACCAGCTCCAACAGGATTTCCACAACAGTAGTCAGGGCGGCAATGACCGCAAGCGAGGTCAAGAACTCTGCCCGGCCTGAGAGATGGCCCTCTATAATGCCTAACAAAGGCGCCGCGGCCACAAGCACAAACAAAGTGCATAACCCAAGAACGACACTCTGAGACAGGTGTGTAGTGACGAAGAGGGCCGGACAGAGGCCAACAAGCCCAATGAATACCGG
>PXEI01000354.1 GCA_003564775.1 Spirochaetaceae bacterium | reverse complement strand
CGTAGCGAGCGAAGGCTTTGGTGTACGTCCGACGAGGCTCCGCAAAATCCACCTTCACCTGCCGAACCATCCCACAGCTCCGGCAACCCACCCGTGCCACAGGCAACGTGATCCAGACGGGCCGCCCCCCCACCGGAACTCCACGAAAATCTCGCGTCACCTCCCCGCGTCGCGTCACATCCGACGCACCACAGTTCGGACAGCATAGCTTCTCGCGTGTCTGCTCGACCTTGAAATGAACTTGGCCCCCCAAGTAGGTCGTCGATACGTACTGGTAACCGCGGACCCCAAAGGCATGATACAATAAGCTCGTGGACATGTTGTGCTCCTGTCTTTCTTGAAACCCAATCAACTAAGACACACCAACATGTCCACTTCTCCCCGCCAACGCAAGACCACGGCGCGCGCTTTTCCCGGATGAACCGAGAAGGTGCGAGATTTGTTCGATGCAACCATTCAAACGGTTGGCGACTTCTGGAAGATCGTGCCCCACGAGCGGGGAAAGCTATGTGTTTATTTTCCGGCTGAAAAAGAGACGACGAATCTTCGGTTTCATGTCAACGGACCCTTCGCTTCAACTATTTCGAGAGATTGCATACCACATGGAGAGGAGAATGGAAGGCTTAGGGACCAAATCGTTAAGCTGTTGGTGAAGTCTTTGTTGCGGCTTCGTGATGAGGGTTTGGCAAATGAGAGCTTTTTGGCGACGCTTCCAAATGCGTCGGACAATCTTTCGACATTCTATTTGCCGTTCAGGAGTGAATTGAAAAAGTGTTTCGAGGCTCAGGACTTGATCGCCACTAGCGACGGAGGGTTTCGGAGCTCTGCTGCAGTCTATCTCGGCGGGGAAGCGTATCGTCGACTCCTTGACAAGGAGGAGTTGCTATTTTTTTCCAAAGGGCAAAGGCGTTATTGGGCAAAGCCGATCTTCAGTACGAGAGCAAGGGTGTTTCTGAGGACGGTGCTAGGAGTGCCGGAGGTTGACGATGAGTTCTTTCTGCAAGAGGTAAAGAGTCACTTTGATTCTGGAATGAGCGGGAGCGAGGACGCATCCGATTGGCTTCTTTCCCGTGGAATTGCTTGGTTGAGACAGTTTTATGGGTTTCTTGCTGGCAGACAATTGCCTGTGCAGCATTGTCGAATTATTTTGGGTTCGGATGGACGGCTGCATAGACCTTCCCAGTTGTTTCTGGCTCCGAAGGATGTTCCTAGTCGGGATTTTGACCTCGTAGTCTTGGTGAATGATGATGTTGCGTCCGGTGAGGTTGGAGGCAGAAGGATGGTGGAGGTGCTGGGCATACTAGGAGTAAAAGAGGTCAATAGCAGTGAGGTGGTTCGCGCGCTACTCAACCATTATTACGTTCCTTCCAGTCAAACGTTTGATGAAGGGCGGCATCTCGAACACATGAGGCGGTTCTTGGTCTACTGGGAGGGGAAAGGACGAGAGACGCATCTCTTCGAGGATAGACCCCTTTTTCGAGACAGGGAGTCCCGGGGATATAGACGCGCGTCAGAGGTCTATTTGGGGCGTCCCTATCGAGAAGGTGCTCTTGATACGGTTCTTCATTCTTCGTTGCACGGTTCGCTCGTATGGGCGGGGTATGCCGTTCTCGGGACCATATTTTCCCAGTTTGCTGAAGCATTGGGGGTCAGGACGCGTATCGAGTTTGAAGAGATCCGAGACGTGTCGATGAATCCCGAGCTTCAACAGCATGTGACCAAGAACACAACCGCTTTTATGCGCGACTGGATTCTGCCGAGGTCGCTTATACCTGATAATGATCTGTACCTTGCGTTGCCTGCTGTGTTAGCCGGGACGAATGCTCCGACTCTTCCGCCGAGGTACGAATGGAATGTCGATAAGGCGAGATGTGTCTGGAATCTGATGTGCGAAGCGAAGGAGACGCTGTTTTTAGCGCAGTTTCGAAAGTCGAATCCGATGATGGGAAGGTCTTTGCTTGTACAGATCCTTCGGGAGTATGCGTGGGTTCCCGACAGGTCTGGTTTCTTTAGGCGCCCTCGCGACCTTCGGGCGGAGCGATTGCTAGATGGATTTGGCGTGGATGACACCTGTGGTTGGCTGAAGGAGGTGGCGTTTGGGGGTGATCGTAATGCTGATGAGGCCGGAGTGGTCGAAGTTCAAAGCAAGGCTGAAGATCTGATCAGAAGTCGGACTGGATTTTCTCTGCAGGAGATTGAAGAGCTTCGAGAGGCTGAGTTACGATTTTGGATGTTCGGAGGCTCATCGAGGAGAAGAATCGGAATACAGAGACTCTTTCATCGATCAGCGCTGATAGTTCTCGACGCAGGGAGAAGGCGGAGGCGGCGGCGGATGAGTCGCCCTTTCGGGAGGAGCAACTTGTTTTGCAGAAAGTGGAGAGGCTGTCTCAGGACGTTAGGGCACAGCGGCGAGCGTACTTGGAGAATAAGTATCGCAACGATGAGGGTGTGCCGATATGCCAAATGTGCCGACTGTTCTTGTCACAGGCCTCGTTTCGTAAGCGTAACGATGACTTTTATTTCTGGGCGGGGGAATTTTTGCCAGGCCTAAGAAAGGTGGTCGCTGCGAATGGCGTTTTGCTGTGCCCCCTTTGCGGAGCGAAATATGAAGTTCTTGTCAAGGGGGAACGGGAGCAGTGCGAAGCGATTAAGGCACACCTGCTGGCTGTCGATCCAAACGAGACGGAAGAGTCGAATTTAATCATACCGTTGGAATTGGATGGGTGTGCTGGTCAGCTTCGGTTTGTTCAGACTCATTGGATTGATCTTCGAGCTGTATTGAATGTAGATGGCAGGTTAAGAGCAGAGGATTCGTAATGTCGTGATGATCTTGGCAACGCGAAACTTTCTGCGAGGGTGACCGTGGACAATCGGTTCGTGCGTTCGGCGCTTTTCCTGTGGTGATTGACGCAGAACAGGTGAGAAGCGGCCGTGTTAGTTCGGTTTCTGAGGCCAGTTTCTGACGACCGTGCCCATAGGTTGCATGGTCGAATTCACAGTTCGAGACGCGGCGGATGATGGGTTCCGCAGCGGAGTAGGTCATCCAGGAGAGCGTCAAGGACCCGATTTGCACGCAGAGGCTGTGAAAGAATGGGACTGGCTTCGAGGGAGAACCGCGAAGACGTTGGAAGATCGATGGTCGCATAAGTGCCTGGCCAGATTCCTTTTCAGCCTCGGAACGCTCTCCTTCAGCGGGGCTGGCTATCGGCTTGTTTTGCCGCAGGAAACGTCCTATGCTGACTGGGATGAAGCCGATCACTACCAGCATCTTTACGTTCGAGAAACTCGTCGAAGGTGGGTACGTCTACGTCGACAAGACCGCCATGCTCTACGACCTGATCAGGCCGCCGTTCGGCGTCGTCTATTTCCTCTCGCGCCCGCGGCGGTTCGGCAAGTCGCTGACGATTTCGACCCTGGATGCGGTCTTTCGGGGCCGAAGGGAGCTGTTTCGGGGCTTGGCGATCGATGCGACGGATTACGACTGGAAGCCGTACCCGGTGATTCGAATCGACTTGGGAAGCAAACAGGCTTGGGACGTAACCGGGTTGAAACATAGCTTGGGTCTGGCCGTGAAGCAGTCCGCGCAGCGACACGGCATCGACTTGACAACCGACGAGCCGCATCACCTTTTCGAATCGCTGGTCACAACACTTGGTCGTAGCGGGAAGTTGGGCAAGGGGGCTGTTAACCTGCATACGGGTTCATGCGCATGAACGCTGGTTCTTGGGCCTGCTCAGCTAAATGGAGCCGTTTGGCGTATGGCTCCCTTTAACTGAGCCTGCCTG
>PXEI01000245.1 GCA_003564775.1 Spirochaetaceae bacterium | reverse complement strand
GGTATGTCCCCTTACAGGGTATTACCGCGAAATCTTCATGCTGATTCTTCAAACGGAGAAGAAGTTTGAAAGAGGTGCCGAGATACGGTCTCGTCCTCGCGGCGCCGACTGCTCCGTATCCCATAGATCCACAGCACGCTGTGCGTTCAGCCAGAACTCAGCGGAGTTGCTAAACAATCTCGATAGTCGCAGCGCCATCTCGGGACTCACGGATCGACGTTCACGAATGAGCTCATTTACCGATTGGCGGGAGACGCCCAACGCCTGCGCGAGTCGAGAAACACTAAGCTCGAAATCGGGCATGAAGTCTTCTCTCAATGGCAACCGGTGATTTGCTTGCCTCGGGTTCCGGGGCAACCGCATGCCGTTCCGGGGATCAGCCTGCGTCCACCCGCAGGTAAGTCACCTCGAAGGCGCGGCAGCGGCGCTGCTCCTGCAGAGTGCTTTGCAGGTCAAAGGCGTCACGGCGGTTAAAGGCTTGGAATATATCCAGGCCGCGGTCGAGTGAGATCTTCCAGCCGGTGTCGGTCTGGATGTAGCGTGCGTGCAGGCTTGGGTCGTTCTTGATCTCGTAGGTCAGCTGCACCCCGGCTGCTGCAAAGGACTCGGCAACCTGCCTCAGCAGGTCTTCTTGCTCCATGTCATGGCCGTCTGCCTCACGAGTGATCAGGTGCACCTCAACTTCCTCGGTGAGTTCTTTCAGCTCCATAATGACCTGAAGTAGCTCGTGCAGGTTCTTCACCTGGTGGAAGTTGCGAATGTACGGGTCACAGATCTCAACATGTGCGGCGCCTGCAAGGCAGGGGCCAAAGAGCCGCTTAAAGCTCACGCCGGTCTGGTTCTCTTCAATGAGGATATGGGATCCGGGCTCAATGGACGGGGGTGCCGCGCCGACGGCACCGGCGGCACCCGCCGCGCCTGCCGTGGAACCAGCGATAGCCGCACCGGCCCCACCTGCCGCGCTGGACTCAGGCGTCTCCTGCTCGGCAGCGGGGTCTTCCTCTTCGTGATGTGAGAGCCCATCTCCACGAAGCCCGGGGTACTGCCGTTCTTCCAGCGTGGTTATGTGACACGGCGCTCCCTTCTCTGAATCGGACTCATCAATACTACGGTAGAAGAACTCCCGGCGCTCAAAGGTCTCATCAATGCGAATGAGCTGGTCGTACACGCGCTTGCGTGCCTCCATGGAAAAGGCAAGCAGCTTCTCAACCGCATCGCGGTCTGCATCGCGCCCCGGATACAGAATTTTCAGCAGACCGGCCAAGGTCTTCTGCACCGAGGTGCGGTCACGTTCGCTCAGGCCGCGGTTCAGTTCAAAGTACTTGGTGTACTCTTGAGAGTAGTCCAGGTTGCGCAGATGCCGCAGCGCCTCGGCGAAGTAGTCCACAATGAAGCCGTAGCCTTCGCTAAACAGCTCGTTACGAATGACCGGAACCTCCCAACCGGGAAGGTAAAAATGCAAACGGTCAATAAAGGCCGAGTCATGGTAGGCAGGAGGTAGCTCCTCAAACAAATCACTGTGCTTGAGCATGTAGGGTACCGAACGGCGCGTGTTCCCCACAAAGGCAAAAGAAGCCGAGGCGCCCTGCGTATCCATACCACGGGAGAAGCTCTTGTTCGCCAGGTAGTTCTTCATGACATCGACCAGGCTCTTGTCCACCCGCTTGGTCTTGCCGGCAAACTCATCAAATGCCACGGTGTCCCAGTACCCCACCAAACCCAGGCGCCCGTTACTGTTGTTCACAAAGAGCTTGGCCAGAGTCACCTCACCGCCGGAAATGAGAATTCCATGCGGCGAGAACTCTGAGAAGATATGTGACTTTCCGGTACCCTTAGGCCCCAGTTCTATGAAGTTGAAGTTATTCTCGCAGTACGGAATAAGGCGTGAAATCAAGAACAGCTTGTCGCGCTCGCCAAAGAACTGGGGGTCAAAGCCCATGGACTGCACCAGTACATCTATCCAGTCGTCTACACTGAACTGTTCACGGCCCGCAAGGTAGTCTTCAAAACGGAAGTTGGCCACCTGAATGGGCTTAAGTGTGTCTACGTACCACGGCCCGGTTGAGGCACCCTCCTCCAGCTGATACTGCACATCAACAATGCACCACACCCCGCCAATGAGCAGTTTGGGGTGACGTTTTACAATATCCGAGGAGATCTCCACCTTCTTAATGCCAAGGTTCATGAAGGACGCCTCGTAGGCCCCACGCTTGTCGTTAAGCTCGGCCTCTACGCGGTCAATGACGCGGTAACGGCCACGCTCCTTAATTCGGGAACGAACAAGCCCGGCCTCGCTGCGGTTCACGTAGTGATCCCGCAGGATATCCAGCACGCGCTGCACGCCGTCGTCAATGGTGGACTCGTCGTCGGTGGAGCAGTACTGCCCCAGCAAGTACTCAAGCACGTAGGTTGGAACCAGTGCGTTCCCCTTCACCCGCTTGGAAAGATCCTTACGTACAACGAAGCTCGGAAAGGCATCCAGTATTCGTCGGTCAAAGCTCGATGTACTCACGGCAACTCCTAAAAGTCCAACTCGGCCCGGGTGCGGTAACTGTAGCCATCGCGGAGGTACGGCGTGACGTGGCCCGACTCCCCAATATCGCAGAGCTCAAGATACACCGTCTCTCCGCTGTAGCGGTTGGCATCCGGAGTAAAGCTGAACACGCACTCACGCCCTCTATTCTGGTCGGCTTGGTCGTGAGAGTCAAACAGCAGTTCCTGCGTGTTGCTAAGAAGAGTGCCGTCTGCGGCGATAAAGCGTGCCCGAACGCGGCGCGGGCGGGTCTTGGCGTCTACCGGCTTGTCCTGAAAAAAGCGGACGCGGTAGGAGCCGGTAGTAATGGCCTGCGAGCCCTTAAGCACCTGGACATCCACCTGCCTGCGGTCATCTTCACGAGTTTTCTGCACACGCAGAAGCGGCAGACAGAGTTCCTGAAGGCTTGCACCGCCGTGCACGTAGCGTGACCCCCCACCTTGCTTGCGAATACGGTAGAGCCCCTGGGGAAAGCTCACATAGGGGGCGCCGGCACCGGACTCGGCAAGGCTTATGCAGCTAAAGTGTTCGGCCCTAAGCTCAGCTTCAGAGATAATGTAGCGCCGGTCAACCTTAGCCTTACCGGAAAGCGGCGGTGCATCCAGGAGGTAGATATCATCCAGCTTGGTATCCTGGTACAGGAAGCCGTGGTCCGCAGTTATGACGATGTGCGATCTATTCATGTTGCTGGTTATCTTGCGACAGAGATCCTTCAGATACTCTACCTCTCGCTGCGCCGCGGTCGGTAGCGTGTCCTCGGTCTTGGCGCTATCACCGGTGGCGTCAATGTTGTTGCTGTAAAGAAAGAGCAGGTCTATACTCTCAACCTCGTCACGCGCAGCCTGCTTGGACAGCCCATACAGATCCTTGGCCCAGAGCGCCTTGGCTCGCTTACCGGGGAAGCGGGCTGCAACCACGCGCTCAAGATGTGCACCACGTTGTTCCATGCTCGCCATGTTCTTGCCGTCCACCAGCACCTTAGCGTCGGTGGTGAGTTCAACGCGTTCATGCGGCAGCATGCTGTTCATGCACAGCTGCGTGAAGCTTGGCAGTTCAGCCAGCATGGGTTCACACTCGGCCTCAAAGCGGTTGAGCCCAAGCAAGGCACTCTGCAAGGCGTGCCCAAGTTCATAGCGCAACCCGTCAGAGATAACGACTACCAGCTTGCGGTCTTCACGCAAGAACGGCGCCACCACCTTCTCAAAGAACTCCCGTTGGCGTGGAACCTCTGGAAGCACAGCGGCGGGTGGAAT
>PXEI01000099.1 GCA_003564775.1 Spirochaetaceae bacterium | reverse complement strand
GTTTCGCCATATTTCTCCCTCTTTAACCTTACTGTTGGTTTTCTTTTGCGAACAAAGATTATGATGTGGACTAACACTCGGTAACATACTAAGGAATTGCCGCTTCATCAATAGGTATTTTCGGCTTTGCCTGAGAAGCTTCGTCCAGAGACACAATTGTCGAATTCCCACAACGTCCAGGAACGTGCTACAAGATCACTATGCCTCAGCATGCGGAACTCACAGTTCTCATAACTCCCAACATCCAGAACCCTGGCGAAGCCGACCACGTGCTGGCAAGGTTGTTGACATCTCTTGCAGCTACTGAGTTCTGGGGCCATGGCCCTCTTGTGTGGAACCTTTCCGAGGCCGAGCTGCGAGACTCCGGTCTTTCCCATGCGTTCCAGGCCCGCATCAAGGCTGGTGACCAGTTTGCGTCGGCAGGCTATAGCAAAACACCTCACTCACTCCTCAATCTGGAGGAACTCACCCGGGAACTTGGATCAACAGGCAGCGCGGTGATACCTCCACGGTGTGATTCCGAGCGCAAAGAGGTCGATGTCTCGTACCGTGCACTTGATGTTCCACTTATACTGGGTAAGAGGAACACGCGAGATGGAGAGAACCTGATTGGATATAGGCAAGGCATTCTGTCAACCTCACCACTCCTTCAAATTCTGCCGCTCCTGAGCCTAAATCGAACCAGCCCGGGACAGATGCGACGACTGGGCCGGCTGATCCTGCGCACCGCAGCCCGCCGTGGTAACTACCTTGTGCTGCACGCAGTCATCACCGACCAAGACAGCGTCGACCAGTTTATCAACTTCTTGCGTCGAACGGGATCATCTAAAAAGTTCCAGGCACGGGCTCGCCTTGCTGAACTACGGCTTTCCCGCTCTGCAGATTCCAAGACCGAAGGCCCCATTAATCCCTTGTACACTGCTGTGGGTGATCCATTGCAGCCTGCGCGACTCTACCGTATGCTTGCTCTCCGTAACGCTCCCCCCACCGGGAACACCCGGCCTGAGCGCAGTGTTCTTGACGGCTGGTTAAGCGTATCAAAGGCGCCAGGCAACCACACCGCCAAAGGGGGAGAATACAGTTCAAACCGCTACCAGGTAGTTGCGAGCATGCAGGGTGAGTCGTCGCTCAGCGACGGTGAGCTTGAACTCCGCTGTACCGAGGGCGCTCCAACAGAGATTCGGGTCGCCGGGCAGACTGTGCTTCAGGGGGTTCTACCCATTGCCCGCTTCTACTCTGGCGCTCAGGGGATCGCGCTTGAGCCGCGTGGAGTAGTGTCTATCGAGTCGGAGTTTGCTCGCGGCCTAAGTGCACGATTCGCATTTCCCAGCGACGATCTTGCAACCTCGCGCCTGAGTATGAGATATCTTTTTTTTGAGAACTCACCGGCGCTGTTCATTGAGCTTGAGTTAGATATCAAAGTCCCGGCGGGCTTTGCCGAGAGACACAGCTTCAGCTGTCTTTCATTTCGCCCCACCCCAGGCGCGGAGGTCTATGCAACTCACCCCATGCAGAAACATTCAGAAACGGCTCTCACGGATCTGAGTACACAGTATGGAGTTGCAGCATCATTGCGGGTTGAAAAGGGCACCTCTGCCTTGGCTATCAACGCCCTGTCCCCGCTCGCGGATGGCTCTTCGGCCCTGCTTTACAAGACTGACTCCCGGCTGAGCCTGGGCCCGAGTTACGGGCCTACTCAAACCGCATTCGTGGACGGGTTGCTGGATCGGCGCGTACTTGTACTAAGCGTTACCCGCCCGGGTCGGAACACGTCAAACACCGTATCGGCTACGATACGCTCCCAGCTTCACGATCCAATCTGCTTCCTGGGTTAGCGTTTTCAAGGGCCGGGGTTCTGAGAATGGGATCTTCGTCCCCAGCGGATCACCGAAACTCATCCGCCGATCACTCGTTATCTAACAGCGTTATCCTTCCGCTAATCATTCGCATTGGGCCCTGTGCTCCCGTCGGCTGAAACAAGAGTGCTCCATCACTATCAAGTCCAAGGAGGGTTCCGTTGAACTGAGTTCCTTCCGGAGCTGGCGAGGTAGCAATAGCGATCTGCTGCCCACGTCCGAGCAGTCGACTCTCAATTCTTGCGGGAACATCACGCTCACACAGACCGGTGGACAGGCGGCGTAGCACTAGAGGGAGCAACTCAAGAGGATTAATGTGGAAGCCGGTGGCGCTCAGCACGGATGCCGCCGTCGTTTCCAAGTCACCATGGAACGATGTCTGCAGACAGTTCACTCCAAACCCGGCGAGTACCAGCCCAGCTCGGCCTCGACACAGCACTCCGGCGACCTTTCGTCGCCCAATAAATACGTCGTTGGGCCATTTGATTCTCACGTTTACCTGGGCTTGATCGCCTACCCGGGCCGCAACTGCGGCTTCAACCGCCTCAGCTACCGCCAAGCCGGTAATGAGCGGCAACAGAAGCGGCTCGACCGGTGCACAACCGGTAGTTCTTTCACCTTCCGGAGAAAGAACCACCGTCGCAAGCAGTGAGCTGGCCCTTTCGGCCTCCCAAACCGAGTCCTCCCCACGGCCTCTTCCCGCAGTTTGATGCTCACACACCACAACCGTACCGTGCCCTGCGCCTTTGCGTATCAGACGCTCGGCCTCCAGCATCGTTGAGTCGAGTTCCGGATAGGTATAAATGGGAGCATTAGCGATTGGGTTGTATATTTTTTCTTTCTTCACAGACCTACTCAACTCCGAACTGAACTACATCGGCCTGTGATTCACCGTTCAATTTTTGACTCCACGATCCGCCCGGAAACACGGTCCAAAGAGTAAACTACCGCGGTTCTTTTCTCACTAATTGAAAGGTGGGCGCGACAGATGGTAATTCTCACGCCCGGGTAGATCGTCCCAGGTACTCGCAGCTCCGCTGACTCGTTGCGATCAAGTCTGTCGATCATTTCGGCCATCTTGTTCGAAAGCTCGCTCGCGCGCGTTTCAAGAGCCCGAATCTGCACCGCGAGTTTTTGTTGTGGATTATCGGCGAACTGCAGCCGCAGCGCCTGAACCCGGGTCATGATCTTTTGATGTTGCTCCTGCATCTGTGACAGCATGCGTTCAACAATGAAGTCAACTCCACACACAATAGATGTTGGAATTTCTGCTGAGTTCCCCACCTGATGGGCCGTAACTCCCTGAACTGCGCGAATATCCGAACCGACGATCTTGCCCTTGTCTCCCATGACCACTCGATCCAGCGCTGCAATCTTGGAGTTTACTATGCTGTTTTTCACGTAGATCGAGGACTTGGACTCTACAAGACAGTTCTCAATGAACTTGGCAGCTATCTTCTTGACGGCTCGAACGGTTGCATTCCCACGGCCGATTATGCCTTCAGCAGCCAGAATCTCACCCCGAGCAAAGATCTCGTGTGCATCTACTGTCGCTTTGGCATGAATGCTCCCCCCAACCCAGATCCGAAAACCGTCCTTAACCTCGCCGGAAAGAATCAAATTCCCAGGAAAATTGATGTTTCCGGTTCGATATCCAACCTCTCCCGAGATTTCGAGGGTTTCCTCAACCGAGAACACCTTACCCCGCACCTGGAACAGTCCACTCTTGAGCGCGTACACTTCGTTGTCACGAATCTCTATGTTTTTACCAGCTTCAAGCTTGAGGACAGTGGCGGGCGAACGAGGCAGTTCCTTGTTGTTCACCCCCAGACCATCGGTACCGATCATTTCCTGTTCAACCCGGCCAAGCTCTTCACCACGACGAACAATGACGTAGGGGCTTACTGCCTTGTAGTCAACCCGAGCTCGTCGCGCAGCATCTGTTTCTGGTGCGTTAGGTCGCCCC
>PXEI01000109.1 GCA_003564775.1 Spirochaetaceae bacterium | reverse complement strand
ACTGCACGAGCTCCAAGGGCTTCAGACGCTTGTTCCTCCAGTTCTCGCGGACGATTCTGGTATCTGTGTTGACGCGCTTAACGGCGAACCCGGTATCTTCTCCGCTCGCTATGGTGAGGACGGCCCTACACCACCACGCAACGACGCTGAGCGCAATGCACTCCTCCTGCACAAGCTTGCCTCTGTAACCGAGCCTGCCAAACGAACTGCACATTACGTTTGCGCTATGGTGCTGCTTGTGAGCCCCGAGCGGTTTGTGCTTGCGCAGGAAACCTGGCAAGGGCAGATAGTTTTCGCCCCTTCTGCTGGAACTGGCGGCTTTGGCTATGACCCGATCTTTTTCCTGCCGGAACAAGGAGTAACCGTAGCCGAGCTCTCGGCAGAGCAGAAGAACAAACTATCGCACCGGGGCAAAGCGGCCGCACACATTGCACTCCTGCTTGACGCGGAGCGCGCCGGCGAGTAGCTTCATTAAATGAGCACAACAAACACCATACCACAACGTCAGGACGTACCGTCCGCGGATCGATGGGACCTCGGTAGCCTGTTCAGCAAGGAACAAGACTGGGAACAGGCACTACGCGAGTACCAGGAAGCTATTCCACATATCAGTGAGTTTGAGGGCCGCATAGGTGACTCGGCCGACAGCTTGGCCGACTGGCTTGAGTTTAGCACCAGACTTGAACGGCAAGCCGAGCGGCTGGGCTACTACGCACACCTGCGAGTGAGTGAGGATCTTGGTTCCTCCGCCGCGCAAGACCGTTTTGCACGCTTTATGCAGGCGGCAACCAAGGCCGAGGCCGCCGCGGGGTTTCAGGCGCCGGAAATTCAGGCCATACCGGATGACCGCATGCAGGAGTTTCTTGCCCATGAGCGGGTCGCGCCCTATGAGATTGCGCTTAGGAAACTTCTGCGCCTCAAGCCGCATGTTCTCTCTGCGGCCGAGGAGCGTTTGCTGGCAATGCAGCAGGAAACCAACCAAACTTCAAGCAAGGTCTTTGGCGCACTGACCGACGTAGACATGAAGTTTGGAACGGTCAACACTCCCGAGGGTGAACGCGAGCTTTCGCAGTCCGCCTATGGGTCGCTCATGCTGCACCCCAAGCGAGAGGTGCGTGAGGAAGCCCACACACAGTTCTATAGTGAGTTTAATGACCACAAAAATGCACTCGCAGCCCTCTACGCGGGCAGCATTCAGAAAGATATCTACAAGGCCCAGGTTCGCAACTACCCTTCAGCGCGAGAAGCTGCACTGTTTGTAGATGACGTCCCGGTAGCTGTATATGACTCGCTGATAAGCGCCGTGCACGAAGCCTTGCCTCACCTCCACCGCTACTACGCATTGCGGCGCCGAGTCCTAGGTCTGGACAAACTGCGTCTGTACGACGCCAAGGTACCGCTTGTCTCTGAACTCACAGTGCACCACACCTACGAGCAAGCCGTTGATCAGGTTGTGGGTGCCGTGGAGCCGCTTGGTTCCGAGTACGTGGAACCCCTCCGGGAAGGCCTGCTTGGCGCCTGGGTAGACCGCTACGAAAACAAGGGGAAACGCTCTGGGGCTTTCTCCGCCGGTTCTTATGACGGATATCCCTACATTCTTATGAACTATAAAGAGGATGTCCTGGGCGATGTATTCACGCTGGCACATGAAGCCGGGCATTCTATGCACAGTTACTTCTCGGTGCGCTCTAATCCATTTCAGCACTACGACTATACGATCTTTGAGGCCGAGGTAGCATCGACATTCAACGAGCAGCTCCTGTTCCACAGAATGCGCCGCGAAGCAAAAGACGATACTCTCCGTCTCTATCTGGTGAACAAGCAGATCGACGACATCCTGGGCACACTCTTCCGACAAACCATGTTCGCTGAGTTTGAGAAGCGCACACATGAGATTGTGGAGAACGGTGGAGCCGTAACCCTGGATGTGTTTCGTGCCGAGTATCGCGCGCTGTTGGAGAAGTACTTTGGCTCAGAGGTAGAACTGCTGCCAAACGACGACCTCGAAGGCTTGCGCGTGCCACATTTCTACCGAGCATTCTATGTGTACAAGTACGCTACCGGGATATCGGCAGCAATAGCGCTTTCCGGGCGGGTCTTGCGTGAAGAACCCGGCGCCTTAGAGGACTACCAGGCCTTCCTGCGTTCCGGAGGGTCGCGGTACCCCATAGACTCACTGCGCATTGCCGGTGTCGACATGACCAAACCAGAGCCGGTACGTGAAGCATTAGCTCTTTTTGCTGGACTCGTAGAAGAACTTGAAAGCGGGCTGCAGTAGCACCTGCTTTCAAGCCCGGCGGCCACATCCAAGACCGCAGGCGGTGCTACGGCAGAAGCCTCAATGGCACCGCCAGCAACTCCAGGTTTCGACGCAACAGGTCTGGGTCGGGCGTCTGATGAGGATCATGTTGGGAGACCGCAACGTAGTGCGTACTGCCATCACGACCTGGAACCAGCATGACCGCCGCGGCATCTGCTCCCGAAGCCTTTACAAAGAAAAAGGACTGGAACAGATGGTCTATGGGCGAGTAACTTCGACCACCGAGGACCGTCGAACGCTCAAGTAACTCAAACAGTGAACGGTAGTTCCAGTTGATCTCAGCCGCTGCCCTTCCACCCTGAGCGCGAAGCGCTGCTTCAATATGGCGACGTGCGGTCTCGTCATGCTCAAACAGAAGATACTCGCTGAGACTGTACAGGGTATAGGGTGTGCCCGGCGCCTTGCCGCTCAAAGGACCACTGTCGGCCATGTGCGCCGCGTTCAGGCGCACCACGTTGGACAGCTCCATTCTGCGTTCAACAAAGCCAGCTACCATACGCAGAACCAGGCGCAGGCTCTCCATCTCTGGTTCTGTATACATCACAACCGACTGCTCGGCAGGGCGCCGGTCTCGGGACTGTCTGGAATCACCGGAGGCCCCTTCACTCGCGTTGCCTCCGCCAAGCTCAAACAATGCATCACCACCGAACGGTGCCACAAAAACGGTGGTTTCCCCATGTGTCATGGCAAGACGCTCTACTCTGTCCTGCAGAAGCCGTTCCAGCGGTCGGGCACGCCCCAACTGAATACCGCCAATTCGTGGCGCTTCATCGACGCCTCTCTCCAGATGCAAGGAAACAGCTAACGCCATTCCGCTGGAAAAAAGAAGCTCGTACTCGTTGGGTTCTGGTGTGGCTGAAACAGCTTGAACCGCTCCGTGCTCGTCGGCAATACGCTGCACGGTACGGAGAATGCTCTGTGTTCCCACATCCTGCAGGAATCCCTCAGAGAAAAGCTCACCGAGTACCACCCCCGCCTGGGTGCGGCGCCCGGACGCAACCAGATCAAACAGCGTCACCAGCGCCTCAAGGCTCGCGGCAGTTTCCACTCCGCTTGCTTCCACTCCGCTTGTTTCTATGCCAGGTACGTGCGGTGCCCCGGTGACTGGCCCAACTGCCCAGCCGGTACCCGCCACCACCATCCCAGCTACCAAAGCCAAAAGCAGACATCGAGGTCTATATCGAGGGCTGTCTCCAGCTAACCGTTCAAGGATACTCATGCTTTCCCGTGTCGCCCCGGCCTCTCAACAGCTTGTGCCGATCTTGTCCTGGCTTTAGTGCGCGCTTTGGTTCCATCTCCGGAGCGCGACTGAGCGACACCACCTTGTTCCGCATTGGATTCTACCGGAAGTTTTCGCGTAATGTACCCGCTGTAGTCTTTGGCCACGGGTTGATACTCACTGTTAAACAGTGTGCTCGAAACCATGAAATCCGCGGTCGCCCTGTTGTTGGCTATGGGCACGTTGTAAAGTACCGCAATGCGCAACAACGCCTTCACATCAACATCGTGT
>PXEI01000355.1 GCA_003564775.1 Spirochaetaceae bacterium | reverse complement strand
GCCGACGCCTGGCACCTCTACCGGATCAAAAAGGTTCTGTAGCTCCGGGAGCCGCTGAGGCTCGCTGCCAAAGACTCTACGCCATACCACGGCACTCTCCATACACAGATACACCGGTGCCGAGGTGGCAGCACGCAGCTGCGAGAGCATGGCCTGATAAATCTCAACCCGCTCACGTTGAAGGTAGCGATACTTGCCGTCACGGGCAGGCACAAACTCATCCAGCATGTATGGGCGATCCGGCAAGGCGTCGCGCAACTCTTTGGGGTATCGGATAGTCCCCATGCTGATCCAGGCAATCTGCTCCGACGGAAAGCGCCCTAACTCGGTACACAGCTGCGCGTAGGCTTTCGCGGTGGCCCCACTCCGCACTATCGGGTCAAAGTGGAATGCCACCCGATAACCTGCCTGCACCGCACGCTCAGCGGCCGCCAGCCTTAAAGCAGGCGGCACCGCTGCCGGTTCTTCCACCTCTGCAAACTGCCCCGGATTAAGCGAAAAGCCAAAAACAACCTGTGCCGGACTAACCCGCCCTAGTAGATGATCGACAAAATCGGTCTTGGTCTTCAACTCCAGAATGAGGTTGGGATGCGCACGAATGCCGTCAAGAATCTCGGCCGAGATGTTAAACAGCGGGTCCAGCCAGAGCGAGTCACCGGTCTCACCGGTTCCAGCACGAACAACACGCCCAGTGTTGAGTTGGGCAATACTCGCAAGGCGCGCTACACTGTCCGCGGTTTCTATACGCACCGTAATGGGTGAGAAGTTGAGGTAACTTTGCATAATGCAGTAACTGCAGCCAAGGTTGCAGCCGGTGTAGAGATCTACGGTCAGGTAGTTGCAGCAGATGTGCCCCTGTGTGCCAGGGCACCGACCAACAGCATTTCCGCGGCCGCCCACGGCCAGCAGGGTACGAGCACGCCGATGCTCGGCAGGGACTTCATCACGAGAGCGAACAACTTCAAAGGGAATGTCTGGTGCGACCTCACGAGCATGGAGCAATGACGGATGCCCGGCAACAGACTCCTCGGCGTAGAAATGGTCAAAGCAGTTGCTATAGTACTCACGGTACCGCGACACATCAGAGGAGTTCAAGAAACTCATCAAAACGCTCCTCAATATGGCTAAGAGCCTCACGGCGGCGGGTCAGTTCGGCGCGCGTAGAAAAGCGAAACCGAAGCTCAAAACTGTCGCCCTCAAAGTACGGCGGCGCGCTGAGTTCTACTCCGCTACCGGCGGTAGTCTCACGGCGCAGCGCCTCAAAACGTTGCTCAAGCCCAACCAACTCTGGGTAGCGCCGACGGCGGAGATAGGCTACCGGATCTGCATCGGCAACCGCAGCATCTAGCAGGTTGAGACAGTCGTCCGGGGCAAGCCCGTCGCGCAGCCAGATCTCACGCAGCATGGAAAGAAGCTGCCGTGTTCTGCTAAAACTCAGACCGGCCTCGCTATACCCGGCATCTGACAGGCGGAGCAGACACGCGGGCGGCAAGGTGCTGCACCTTTCTGCGGTCTTGAGGTCTATGGTTTCGTTCAGCACGGCCATGCGCGCGGCATCCGGCAGGGAGTCATAGCGGCCCATAAGAGCCAGGAAGGCTTCACCGCTACCGCCAATGAGGCTTCCAATGCGCGCGGTTAGCTCCTTGCTGACCGGGGAATGGCCTGTACCTGCAGAAGCCTTCAAAAGCCGCCAAACTGCGTACTGCTCGGCCGGTGTGAAAGCTCCCGGCCGTTGCTCAAACTCCAGAGCTATTTCCAGGCCAGATACGACATCGCCTGGAATACTGATACAGTTCAGCGTCTCCAGTCCAAGGGAAGCCGCCTCGCGCACCGCAGCAAAACCCCACACCAGGGTCAAGGGCTCCTGCCCAGGCCTCCCCATAACTGGAAACGGGGCGTAGAGTTCGTTCCGCAAGCGCTGAGTGCCGAGTACTGCTCCTGGCCCTGCGCGGAAGATATCAAAGCGTGTCTCACCTTCCAGTAAGGCCCCTGGAGCTACCGGAAACACCCGGTTGTTCAGGTTACTCTGGCTGTCTACAACAGGCATTCGGGCACCTCACTCAAGCGCGAAACCTCATAGGTTGGTTGTTGTTCCAAAGGAAACTCCAGCCCCTGCGGATTATACCAACAGCTGTCCATACCGTAGGCTAGAGCTCCCGCGATGTCGGAGTAGATTCCATCACCTACCATCAGGCAGCGCGATCTATCTGGCTCGGATTTACAACGCAGTCCAGGGTGCCGTAACGCCGCATCAAAAATGGCGCGCTCGGGCTTGCGGCATTGCACCTCGTCAGACAGGATAACTGCATCGAAGTAGTTCCGGATGCGAGCCTGCTCAAGCCGTGGATACTGTACCGCGGCAAAGCCGTTACTCACAACCGCAAGTGAAAAGCGCCCATACAAGGTGTCCAGAAGCTCACGAGCGCCGTCCTCCAGAAACGCCGAGGCGGCCAAAGCGTCGAGATAGCGCTGGCTGAACTCATCGGGATCCGGACTCAGGCCGATCTCGCCAAAAAACCGCCTGAACCGCGTGTGGCGGAGCTGTTCGCGATCTATGCGACCGGCTTCGTACTTATTCCACAACTCGTTGTTGATCTGGCGATACACGTGCGGATGAAGCTGCTCGTCAAAGGGGAGGCGCAGGTCACGAAACACCTGCCGGAGTGCATGGCGCTCACCCGCGTTGTAGTCAAGAAGCGTGCCGTCAAGATCCAGCAACAGCAGTTCATAGCGCATAGCACTCTTGTAGATGCTTTTGCCGCCGCTGTCAACGAAGGCCCCGCCGTCAAGGAAAAGGCCACTGTCAACGAAGGGCCCCGCGGTTGACAGCGCCTTGGGTGCTGCGTAGTATGCTCGGCAGACGCGAGGATAGTATATGTCAACAAAAACCATTGGTGTAGCGTTGGTCGGCTGTGGTACGGTCGGCGGCGCGGCCGCAAAGATTATTGTACATGATGCCCAGGAGATTGCTGCACGCACAGGCGTGGAGCTGCGGTTACTCCATATTGTGGATCGGAGTTATGTTCGTGCAGATGAACTCGGACTAACTGACGCCGCGCGCACATCCGACCTTGCGGTCGTCTGCGCCGACCCGGAGGTAGAGGTCATTCTCGAACTGGTCGGAGGCCTTACCGCGGCCAAGTCCATTATTGAACAGGCGCTGCGCGCGGGCAAACACGTTGTCACCGCCAACAAGGCACTACTTGCCCATCATGGTGCCGAGCTCCTGGCGCTTGCCGCAGATAACGGGGTATGCATTGGATTCGAGGCCAGTTGCGGCGGTGGGATCCCCATTATTCGGGCGTTGTATGACGGCCTTTCAGCTAATAGGGTAGATGCAATTTACGGCATTGTGAACGGAACCTGCAACTACATCCTCACCGAGATGATCCACCATGGTGCCGACTACCCGACCGCCCTGGCACAAGCCCAGAAGGCTGGGCTGGCAGAGGCTGATCCCACTCTTGATGTGAGTGGTGTAGACTCGGCGCACAAAATTGCAATCATGGCCTCACTCGCTTTTGGTGTAGCTGTTGAGTTCGACGGCATTCCTGTATCCGGTATCGACAGCCTTGATCTTAAGGATGTCTTGTATGCCTCTCGACTTGGGTACGCAGTGAAGCTACTGGCCATTGCCGACCGCCGCGAGAACGGTGTCATGCTTCGGGTACGCCCGGCATTCATTGCCAAGGAACACCCGCTAGCCTGGGTTTCCGGCCCCTTCAACGCAGTGAGCGTATATGGCAACACCACCGGGCATACCATGTATTACGGACGCGGCGCTGGTGGCATGCCGACTGGCTCGGCCGTAGTCGCCGACATCATCTCCATTGGCATAGGCGCAATGCCTACCGTCTACCGTTCCTCCCCTGCACTGCGCGGAGTCGCAAAGACCGCTCAGGTTATTCCGGTTTCGGAGCTCGAAAGCCGTTATTACCTCCGAATAATGGTGGCCGACAGCCCGGGAGCACTTGCCGACATCACCAGTATTTTTGGGCGCTACGGAATCAGCATTGCGTCGGTACATCAGGACGAGCCTGCCGATTCCGACAACGGTGGATCGGCAGCACCAGTGCCAGTGGTGGTTGTAGTACACACCGCCAAAGAGCGCGACGTCCTGGCTGCCCGCGACAAGATCAATGCTCTTGAGTCTACCGCCGAGGTGAGTTCGGTCATTGCCATAGTAGACGAACACGAGGAAGACCTGGATTCCCATTAATGATCCAGAACCAGACAGCGGCTGAACGCCGCCCTCTACACTGTGCTCCGCCTCCGTCATTGACACACCGACGGTGCAACGATATCGTCATATCAAAGACCGAAATCTCAATTAATAGAAGTTAGACAAACGAGGAGCATTCATGAACATAATTACCTATACGGTTCACCCTGAAATACCCGAACCCCTGAAACCTCTTGAAGAGTTGGCGCATAACCTGTGGTTGTCATGGAACTACGACGCGGTCATGCTGTTCATTCGGCTGGACTACGATGCCTGGATGCGCAGCCGACAAAACCCGGCACGGATGCTTGGCATGGTGTCGCAAGAAGCTTTTGAGCGACAGTCTACCGACGACTCCTATTTGGCTGCCCTGAGTTCGGTATACGAGCGCTTTCGCAAGTATCGTGATGGTGACGCCTGGTACACCGGAAGTCTCAAGGACACCATTGCCTACTTCTCAATGGAGTACGGCATGGACGTAAGCCTGCCAATTTACTCGGGTGGTCTGGGCGTTCTCTCGGGCGACCACATGAAGTCCGCCTCGGATCTCGGTCTGCCGCTGGTAGGTGTAGGCTTGCTCTACCGGCAAGGATACTTTGTTCAGTATCTCAATGCCGACGGGTTTCAGCAGGAGTCGTATCCGGAAAACGACTGGTACAGCATGCCGGTTGAGCGCTGCCTGGACAAGGACGGCAAGGACGTAAAGATAACGGTCCAGATGGCCGACAACATCGTGGCTGCGCGAGTGTGGGTAGTGCGGGTAGGCCGCAACTCGTTGTACCTTCTGGATACGAACATTGAGGAAAACAGCGAAGAAAACCGTAAGATCACCGCCACGCTGTACGGGGGCAGCAAAGAGACCCGCATACGCCAGGAAATTCTCCTTGGTATCGGCGGTATTCGCGCCCTGCGTGCAGTAGGAATTAATCCGGCTGTCACTCACATGAACGAGGGTCACTCAGCATTTCTAGGAATTGAACGCATTCGTGAACACATGGTGAATGAAGGCCTGAGCATGCGGGAAGCCATTCAAGCCGTGTGGCCGACCAATATTTTTACCACCCATACGCCGGTCCCTGCAGGTAACGAGAGATTTGCCCTCGACATCATGGAGAAGTACTACCCCAGTGTCACAGCCGGAACCGGAATGACCTGGGATTCCTTCATGGCTCTTGGCCGCGAGAATCCTGCCGATCAGCTTGAGCATTTCTGCATGACGGTCTTGGCGCTACGGCTCTCTGCGTATAATAACGGGGTAAGCAGCCTGCACGGTGACATATCCCAGGACATGTGGGCCGGTGTCTGGCCGGAGCTGCCAAAAAGCGAGCTCCCCATCACCAGTATCACCAACGGTGTACATGTTCGCAGTTGGCTTTCCCATGACCTGTCCGATCTCCTTGACAGGTACTTTGGGCCAAGATTCTACGATGAGCCCACTCACCTGGACATCTGGAAACGGATGGACCGCATTTCCGACGAGGAACTATGGCGCACCCATGAACGCCGCAAGTCACGGCTGGTGAGTTATTCTCGACAACGGCTCCGAAGCCAACTAGAAGGTCGCGGAGTCAGCGGTAGCCGTCTGCTTCAGGCCGACGAGGTGCTCTCACCGTACGTTCTCACTATTAGTTTTGCACGACGGTTTGCCACCTACAAGCGTGGAACGCTCCTTTTCCGTGACCCGGAACGACTCATGAAGCTACTGTCAGACACCGAGCGACCTATACAGATCATTTTTGCTGGCAAGGCCCACCCACATGATATTCCGGGCAAGAACATGATTAAGGAGATTGTTCATTTTGCGAATCGCCCCGAGGTGCGCAGCCGTATTCTTTTCCTTGAGAACTACGACATGAACATGGCAAAATACCTGGTGTCCGGAAGTGATGTGTGGCTCAATACGCCGCGGCGCCCGCTTGAAGCAAGCGGTACCAGCGGTATGAAGGCCGCCATTAACGGCGTCCTTAACTGTTCGGTGCTCGACGGCTGGTGGGCGGAGGCCTACAACCCGGGTATTGGTTGGGCGATAGGCAATGGAGAGGAGTACGAAGACTCCGAGATGCAGGATGAAATTGAAAGCAAAGCGCTTTATAACCTGCTTGAGCAAGAAATAGTGCCAACCTACTATGACCGCGGCCGTGACGGCTTGCCCCGTGACTGGATCAAGATGATGAAGAACTCGATGCAGGAAGTTGGTGCCGACTTTTCATCTATTCGCATGCTCCGCGAGTAAGCCGAAAACTTCTACATTCCGGCGCTTGAAAACTTCACCCGTATCTCTGCCGACGACTATGCGGCGGCAAAGCGCGTAGCAGGGCTCACAGCCCGCCTGGAGAAGGAGTGGGAGCATACCCGCGTCAAGGAGATACAACGCAAACATGGCTCGGCGCTGAATGTAGGTGAGAAACTCAGCACCGAAGCACTGATTGAGTTAGGCAAACTGAAGCCCGAGGATGTAAAGGTAGAGCTGTACTACGGAAAGATCGGCTCCAAGGGCGAGATAGAAAGCCCCACACGCATTGAGATGAACCTGGTGAAAAAGGAAGGTGAGGTGTACCGCTACAAGATTGCGGCCACGATTGTTGAAGCTGGACAGCAGGGCTACGCTGTTCGTATTCTTCCCAAGTGTGACGACCTTGTGCATGAGTTCTTGCCAGGAATGGTTCGGTGGAGCTAATACCGCACCACGCGGCCACTGTTTAGTTCACACACCGTCATTGTTTAGCTTAATTGAGGGGCAGTCGCCGACGCGGCTGCCCCTTTTTTGTGTTACGTCGCCTAGGCTATAGGCAGAAAAGGATCAAGGGCCACAAAGAGCACAACAAACACCATTGAAGGCAGGAAGTTTGCTGTTTTTATCTCCTTCAAGGCCAACAGGTTCAGTCCGATCATGATGACGAGTGTTCCGCCGACACCGGTGAGTTCCGACAAGACAAGCTCGCTCACCAGGGGCCGCAGTTGCACCGACAACAATGTCAGCGCTCCTTGATACAGAAGAACTGACAAGGCGGAAAACGCAACCCCAATACCCATTGCACCGGCCAGCAGAATAGACATGAATCCATCCATGACCGACTTGGTAAAAAGCAACTCGTAGTCACCGTCTACTCCCGCCCGAAAGGCTCCAATAATGGCCATGGCGCCAACGCAGTAAAGAACCGATGAAGTGAGGAAGCCAGCCGCAAACTGCCCCTCGCCTGCCCCGGAGACAAAACGGCGCCGCAGGTACTCACCGAAGGCCAGAATCCGGTTTTCAATGCCTAACCTATCACCCAGAATTCCTCCCAGAACCAGTGACAGTGCCAGATACAAGATCCTCTGTGACTCAAGCGCCATTCCCACACCAATTACCAGTGCAACAAGTCCGGTACCGGTGAACACGACCCCGCGCAAACCCTCATGGATGTGCTTATGAAACACAAGTCCAATTACGGACCCGACCAGAATCGCGATGGTGTTAACAATTGTTCCAAGCATGCGCGGATTCTAACCGTGAACACAACTCTCGGCAAGCCCGACTTGATATTGTAAGCTGGCACATGCTACCGTTTCATTAAGGGAGTACACCATGAAACAGCCGTTGTTTTTTGCCGTCGCTGCAGTTCTTCTGCTAGGCCTTGTTGCATGTCGCACACCACCTGCACCGGACGAAATTCCTGAAGACCTCACCCCTATGGAGTTCTTTCGTCGTGGGCAGGAAGCCACCGACGCCCGCAGGTGGGACACAGCCCTTACCTACTACGAGGTATTTCTGGAACGTAACCCGGAGGACCTTCATTACGGCCCGGCGGCCGAGTATGAGATTGCCTTCATCTATTACAAACGGGGCGAGTACAGCGTTGCTGAACGCAAGTTCCAGGATCTCCTGGCGCGCTACGACTCCCCCGAGTCGGATCAGATGCCTGACTGGCCGCGAATTCTTTCAGAGCGACTGCTTTATGAAATCATTCCCCAGGAGACCGGACGAGTCCCGGTGGATGCCGGTTGATGTCTAGAATGCGGCGGGAAAGGGCGCGGGCATTGGCTCCCGTGGGGTGAGTCCGCCGAAAAAACGGAACTCGCTTAGAAGATCGGTTACAAAGGCACAGTCGGGTTGCTCTAATGCGACCCTCCGTTCGCCCTCCCACACAGAAAAGGCAAAGACAAAGTGTCGGCTGGCGTCGTGCGTGTAGGCCGACAACAGCCGCTCAGGACGCCGCGATACCCTGAGGGTTACGCCGGGACAGCTAAACGCCTCCCAGTCCTCCGGGGCAGCAAAGGCCTCTCGGGTATAGACAAGCTCAACCTCGCGCTGATCTTTGGAATACGTGAGGTGCTGGTGCGGAACGGCTGCATCCAGGAAGTTGATCTGAGTACGTCGCAGAGGCCCCTGCTGCAGCAACCATGCGTCACTGAGGTCTGCAGGCGGCCCCTGAGCAGACAGTAGCACCGGACGGGTAAACAGGACAACGAACAGTACAAGAAGAGGAGTAAGGATCTGCACACCAAGCATTGGGTGTATTCTCACCGTTGGTCTTACTCCACAGTTACACTCTTAGCAAGATTCCGCGGTTGGTCTACATCACGCCCCAGAACAAGGGCGGTGTGATATGCAAACATCTGCAACGGCACCATCATGAGGTATGGGTACATGAGCTCGTGGGCTGACGGAACCGAGAAATAGTCGTCAGCAATATCCATGACCTCGGTATCACCTTCTACACAAAGGGCTATGACCGGGCCACGGCGCGCCTTGACCTCCTTCATGTTGGAGATGACCTTCTCTCGCAACGAGTCGTTGGTCACGATAAAGACGCTTGGAGTTTGCTCGTTAATGAGTGCAATTGGCCCATGTTTGATCTCAGCCGCACTATAGCCCTCGGCATGGATATAGGAGACTTCCTTGAGCTTAAGCGCACCCTCAAGCGCTACCGGATAGTTCAGACCACGCCCAAGAAACAACAGGTTGGTGCAGTGCGCATACTTGGCCGCAAGTTCGGCCAACTTGTCGGAACGCGCAAGAATACCATCTATCTGAGCCGGTACCGCTTCCATGGCCCGAATGAAGTTGGTGCCTTCCTCAAAGGACATATGACGCATACGCGCCATTATGAGGGTGAAAATGTAGAAGGCTGTGAGCTGACTGGTAAAGGCCTTGGTAGAGGCCACCGCAATCTCCGGGCCGGAGTGAATATACACACCACCGTCACTCTCCCGTGGAATGGTGGCTCCAACCGCGTTACAAATTCCCAGTACCCGAGCGCCCTTCCGTTGCAGCTCACGCATGGCATACAGTGTGTCTGCGGTTTCCCCGGACTGTGAAACGGCGAAATACAGGGTATTTCGCTCCACCACCGGATTCCGATACCTGACCTCCGAGGCAAGCTCGGCGCTGCAGGGAATGCGGCCAATAGACTCAATGAGATACGCCGCCACCATGGCCGCGTAGAACGAGGTCCCGGCACCGATAATCTTGACCCGCTCAATCTCCAGCAGCTCCTTGGAGCTCAGGTTTAACCCTCCAAGGTGTCCAGTCGCGTACTCCTTGTTGAGCCGTCCCTGCATAGCACGCTTTATGGAACTGGCCTGTTCCAGGATCTCTTTCTGCATGAAGTGGGTGTAGCCGTCTTTTTCAATCTCGGCGAGCTCCCAGCTAATGAACTCAATCTTTTTGTCTATAGGTCGGTCGGTCAGGTCGGTGGTTCGATAGTCGTGTGAGGTGATGGTAACCACCTCGTGGTCCTCTATGTACACAACCTGTTTGGTGTGCGCAACAATTGCAGTTACGTCCGAGGCCAGAAACATCTCGTCGTCGCCTATTCCCAGAACCAGCGGTGAGCCATTACGAGCACCGACAACGCGGTCGGGTTCGTCGGCGTGGACGGCAACAATGCCGTAGGTTCCAGTAAGCAGCTGCACAGCCTGTTTGATTGCGGCCTCAAGGTCGCCCTCGTACAGACTGTCGAGGAGGTGCACTATGACTTCGCTGTCGGTCTCGCTTATGAAAACATAGCCGTCATCCGTGAGTTTCTCGCGGAGGCTTTCATGGTTTTCTACAATTCCGTTGTGAGCAATAGCTATTTTGCCCGCACGGTCAATATGTGGGTGTGCATTGATGTCGGTGACCTCACCGTGTGTAGCCCAGCGGGTATGCCCAATTCCGTAGTTCCCGACCACGTTCGGCGGCAGCACGGAACTCAGCGCAGCAAGCTTGCCCTTCTTCTTGTGGAGCTCAAGGTGACCATTCTCTACCACGCAGATTCCGGCAGAATCATAACCGCGATACTCTAAGCGCCTGAGCCCTTCAACCAGTATTGGAGCGGCAGGCTTAGGCCCACAGTATCCTATAATTCCGCACATATCTTATCCCCCCATACGCTCGGCGAGCGCCGCCAGCTTCCGTTTGTCTTTGAGTCGGATTGCATTCCCGTTAACGGTTACGACTCCGCCTTCAGCAAGTTGTGAGAGTGCCTCACCAACGGTTGCATCATCAACGTCCAGGTTGGCGGCTATGTCCTTGGTGACCTGATCAAGCGAGAGGTACTGTTCGTCCTCTGGTTTCTCGTTAAAGCGATAGTACAAACCCAGTGCAATTGATGCCCGCACGTTGCGTCGAACCAAGTCTTGGATAAGACCGTTGGAGTGCTGCAGTCGCTTGCAGAGCTTGTCGATGATATTCATGGCGATTTTCGCGTTTTTTTCTATCATGCTCTCAAAGCCCTGGCGGTCGAAGGCAAGAAGACTTACCTCGTCCAGAGCGGTGGCTGTCGCTGTGCGCTTCTGCCGGGTGACAATTGCCATTTCGCCAAAAAAGTCACCCTTGATCAGCTCAGCAAGCTGGTGTTGCCGCCGTTCTATCGTTTTGCTAATGCCTACTCGCCCGGCTTGAATGATGTACATTTTGTCGCCGGTGTCACCCTCGCTAAAGATAACTGACCCGGGTTTATAACTTAGACCGTATTTCTCAAAAAGAACCGAATCTGACATGGTGTTTTGCCTACATAGTTTTAGTTTTCTAACAGTTCAAGTATATCAAGCCCAAACCGGACAATCAACACAGCACTTTACTATGTAGTAAATAGTAAGAACCCGTTAAGGAGCGTGATATATGAGAAGAGCCTGTCGTTTGGGATCAGGTTGTTTGGGATCATCGTCGTTTGGATCTATGGCCAGGGCCCTGGGTATGAAATCTCGAGCCCTGCTCCTGGGTGCCCTGCTGCTCACCGGATGTGCACCCCTGCATGAAGGGGTGCGTTTGGTAGAGGGGGATTTCCATCCACCCCGCATCCTTGCAGTTGAGACCAGAGATTCACACACCATTGAACTTGAGTTTGACAAGGGGGCCGAGATAATTCCGGGACGCCTGGCGGTGAGCCCGGATCTTGGTGAGCCGGTTGTATCGGGTTCCGGAGGAACCAGGCTGCGGCTGCGGTTTCCGGAAGCAACTGTGGCCGGTGTGGAGTACGTGGTGGATGCCGGGGTTCAAGATGCCCGGGGCAACTCGCTAAGCTTTCTGGCGCGTGTCTACGGCCACAACGCATATCCACCGGATTTGCTTATTAATGAACTTAACCCGCGCGCCAGCAGCACCAATCCGGAGAGAGTGGAACTGTTCTCACGCAGCTCCGGAAACCTGGCTGGAATTACGCTCTACAACGGCAGCCCCTCGGACCATAACTCACGGTTTGTGTTCCCATCGGTGGAGATAGAGTCCGGCGACTATATTATTCTGCATTTTCGGCCCGAGGGAACACCGGAAGAGATCAACGAGACCGTGGCAAAAGATGAGTCAGGCGGAACTCGCGCGGTAGATCACGCCTGGGACTACTGGGTGGCCGAAGGTGGTGGCCTGCCGTCAAACAATGGAGTGGTCTCCCTGTATACCACCCCGAGGGGCCGTATTATGGATGCGGTGATCTGGAGCAACCGCACCAGTGATTCGGACCAGTTGTACCGTGGCTTTGGCACGCGACGGATGATGGAATGGGTAGATGAGGTGGTAGGCGACGGTGGGTGGTCAATTGCTGGGTACGAGGCTGCCCCGGAAGACGCGGTAGACCCGGAAGGCTCTACCGCCACCCGCTCTATTGGCCGGAACAGCCACTCCGAGGACACCGACACGCGCCTGGACTGGCACATTGTGCCTACATCCGGCGCGAGCTTTGGGGCACCTAACAGCGACGACGTTCATTCGCCGTGATGCCGTGGCCCCGCTGGGCGGGGCGCGTGGTCGGCTGGGCGGATCTGCGGGGGCTCAGTCTGTGAGTGCCGTCTTGAGGAGTACCTCAAGTTGCTCTTTGGGAGCCGCGCCAACCTGTTGCTGAATCACTTCGCCATCCTTGAACAGCAACAGGGTGGGAATGCTCACAATATTGAACTGCGCGGCAAGATCTGACTGTTCGTCTACATTGATTTTGCCAATTTTTGCTTTGCCTTCATATTCCGTGGCAATTTCGGCGAGCACCGGGGCAACCATCTTGCACGGCATACACCACTCGGCCCAGAAATCTACCAGAACCGGTACGGGGGACTGCAGGACTTCGCTTTCAAAATTATCTGTGGTCAGGGTAACTTCCATTTTGATTTTCTCCTTGTTATCTAGTTAGGGTACCTACGCGGCACAACTTTGGCAAGCTTTCTCACTCGGGCCTACGGCTCAGGCTCTCAGGCCTGAGGTCAGTCCGGCCGGAGAGCCGAGACCAGTGTCTCTACCGCACTGTACACCGCTTCTGCGGCTGCTGCCGGTTCATCGGGGCCTGCAGCCGCCGCGGCTGCCGAGATCGCCTTAACAAAGGCCGAGCCCACCACCACCGCATGAACATGCTCCGCAAGCATCCGCACCTGATCCCGTGAGCGAATGCCAAAGCCAGCCATAACCTTTGCCCCACCCGCACCGACACGGTCCAAAAAGTCAAGGTTGTCCTGCCCAAGGTCGGTCGCGGCTCCGGTAATACCCACTCGGAGTGCCGCATACACGTACTCCGGATGACAGTTGAGCAGCGCTGTCAGACGCTCAGGCGTGGTGCTCGGAGCAACTACCGGGACCACGGCCAGCCCATGGGCCGCACCAGCCTCGTAGAGGCCTTCATCGTAGTCATAGGGCAGATCGGGAACAATAAGCCCGGCCGCACCCGACTGCCTGGCAAGATCGCAGAACTCCTTCACGCCGGAAGCATACACAATACCTGCGTAGGTCATGATGAACACCGGAGGCGCTCCGCGGTCAACCAGGGTGTGCACAAACTCAAAACCACGTGCAGTGCTAAACCCGGAGGCAAGTGCACGCCCGCAGGCATCCTCAATAGTTGGGCCGTCGGCAGAAGGATCCGAGAAGGGAAACTGCACCTCAAGATAGTCTACCTTGGAGTCAATAAGGCCGTGCGCTGCGGCATAGGAAAGTTCACGGTCGGGGAAATATGGAATCATGTGTGCCATGATTGCGGTCGTACTCATAGGGTCTGCACCTCTTGTTCAAGGAATCGTTTCCACGACTCCGGGGCGATCTCACGCGCCGTGATGAAGATATCCTTGTCACCACGGCCGGACATGTTCACCGCAACTGTGGCGCTGGGCGGCAACTCGGCAGCCAGCTTCAATGCGGCTGCACCTCCATGTGCGCTCTCAAGGGCAAAAATGACGCCCTCGTTGCGCGCAAAGAGTTTCAGCGCATCCAGGGCCTCGGTGTCGGTTGCACGCGTAAACTCTATTCTCCCGATAGAACCAAGGTGTGCAAGTTGCGGTCCAATACCAGGATAGTCAAGCCCTGCCGACACCGAGTGCGTTGCCTGCACCTGACCATCATCATCTAACAAAAACAAACTCTTGTAACCCTGCACAATACCGGTCCTTCCGAGCCCGTTCATGCGCGCCGCGTGCTCGCCGGTGTTCATGCCACGGCCGCCAGCCTCAACGCCTATGAGTCGCGGGGGGTCGCTCTCCAGGTAGGGTGAGAAAAAACCAATAGAGTTCGAGCCACCACCAACACAGGCTACCAGCGCGTCTGGTGTGACACCCGCCGCCTGTAGCTGCGCCTTGGTCTCCTGCCCCACTATGGACTGGAACTCGCGCACCATGTCAGGAAAGGGCGATGGGCCTAAGGCCGAGCCAATAAGGTAGTGCGTGTGCTCAAAACTTGAGGCCCAGTCGCGCAGCGCCTCGTTGACCGCATCCTTAAGGGTACGGCTCCCGCTGCTCACTGGCCGCACCTCGGCCCCGTAGAGCTCCATGCAGAACACATTGGGCTTTTGGCGGGCGATATCGACCTCTCCCATATAAATGCAACACTCCAAGCCAAGCTTGGCACAAATGGCCGCGGTGGCCACTCCGTGCTGCCCGGCGCCGGTCTCGGCAATGATGCGGGTCTTGCCCATGCGCTTGGCCAACAAGGCCTGCCCGACGGCGTTGTTAATCTTGTGCGCGCCGGTGTTGGCAAGGCCCTCTAGTTTGATGTAGATCTGGGCCCCGCCGAGCTCGCGCGAGGTATTGCGCGCATGCAGAAGCGGGGTCGGCCGGCCGATGTACTCGCTGCAGATAGCGTCAAAATCTGCGCGGTACTGCGGGTCACTCATTGCCGCGATAAAGGCCGCTTCAAGCTCATCTAAGGGCGGCCGCAGCACCTCGGCGACGTAGCGCCCGCCGAACTCACCAAAGGTGTTCTTAAATGTTGAGAATTGATGTTGTGACATTCTGTATCTCCTGGAAATATCGATGCATACGCTCCGGGTCTTTTCTGCCCGGCGCGGACTCAAGCCCGCTCGAGGCATCTATGAGTTCGGGTCTGTGGCTGCGAATGGTCTCTGCAATGTTCTCCGGGTTTAGGCCCCCGGCGAGCCAGAGCGGCCCTGTGGCAGCAGCCTGCTCCACGAGGTCACGGTCTATGCGTTTCCCGGTTCCGCCGGCCTGTCCCGGCACAAAGGCGTCAAGCAGCACCCGCGGGCAACGGTACTCGCGTATACGCTCTGCTTGCTGATCGGCGGCGGCGCCGTCCGCGCCACTGGTCGCCCCGGCGTCTGCCGCTTCGGCGCCGCGTGCGCCGAGGCGGAGGGCCTTGTAGTACGGGTAGCACAGCGGCAGACAGTCCTCCGGGTGTTCATTGCCGTGGAGCTGCACTGCGTCGAGCAACCCCGCACTGAGGAGCTGCTGCACCTCTGGCGGAAGCTCGTCTACTACGACTGCCACCTTCAGCACCTCTGTGTCGGCAAGCTCGTGCAGCAGCTCCGGGGCCGCGCGTCGCGGTGAGTCGGCAAACACAAAGCCCAGGACATCTGCCCCCAGCTCAACCGCCAGGCGTGCGTCCTCGGCACGGGTAATGCCGCAGATCTTTACCAGGGGTCGGACGGCAGCCGGGGCGGCCCGACGTGCAGCGAGGTGGGACCAGAAGCGTGGGTTGCCGCGTTCGGAGTGCTGCAGCAGCGCATGCCCGTCGGCAAGCCCGCGCTGTATCTCCCCGGCCGCGGCCGGGTTACGCATAAGGGCCTCACCCACCAACACCCCGTGAAAGTCTGAGCTTCCGGCAAGGAGCGCATCTTCATAGCCAAAAATTCCGGACTCGTATACACAACGAGCGTTGTTCGGGAGCAGACCGCGGAGCGCCGGGGGCAACAGCGGATCCATGCGGAAGGTGCGCAGGTCACGGCTGTTTATTCCGTAGAGCTCTGGGTTAAGCTCGCGCACCGCCTCTATTTCCTCGGCGTCGTGGCACTCAACCAGGACTGCCATCCCACAGTCCCGGGCCCGCTCCATAATCTCCCGCGCCTCTGCCGGTGCGAGCATAGCCGCTATGAGCAGCACCGCGTCGGCACCCGCCCTGTACGAGACATCGACATCTGCTGCGTTCAGCAGAAAGTCCTTCCGCAGAACCGCACAGGACGGGAAGGCCAGCTTCACCTGCATGAGGTCTTCAAGGCTCCCGCCGAAGAAGTCTTCCTCGGTGAGCACAGAGAAGTGGTTCAGTCCCTCGGCCACGTAGAGCCCGGCCTGCCTAACCGGGTCTGCCGCGGCCGATATCTCACCGGCCGAGGGGCTCTTGCGCTTGATCTCGG
>PXEI01000070.1 GCA_003564775.1 Spirochaetaceae bacterium | reverse complement strand
GCAGTAGAGAACCACACGCGGCGACATAAATGTAGTATACTAATAAAGATAAGACTCTCTTCTTCTCATCATTTCAAACAAAATCGTTACAACAGAGTAGTTCGCCAACAGCCGGATCCGATGGAGGGCACACCGCAGTGACCGACGGACAAAGATGTTCTGGCTCACGGAACTGCAGGTTTAATGTGAAAGCTAAGAATACCAACAAGAAACGTGAAACGCGTGCGAACACGGGGCCTACGGCAGAGAACGGCGACGAGGCGGCAACAGCCGGTTTTCCTGTCGTCGGTATCGGTGCCTCAGCTGGAGGCCTTGCGGCATTTGAGGCGTTTTTCTCCAACATGCCTTTTGACACAGACTCCCCAATGGCCTTTGTGCTGGTACAGCATTTGGCACCGGATCACAAGAGCATTCTCAGTGAGCTGATTGGACGCTACACTCGAATGAAGGTGTTTGAAGTTGAAGACGGAATGATCATTCGTCCCAACTGCGCCTACATCATTCCACCGGGACGAGACATGGCGTTGCTGAACGGGAGCTTGCAGCTGCTTGAGCCCTCGGCACCGCGCGGCCAGCGTCTGCCCATAGACTTTTTCTTTCGCTCGCTGGCGCAGGACCAAAAGGAACGGTCAATAGGCATCGTCCTGTCTGGAACCGCCAGTGACGGCACCCTTGGCGTTCGTGCTATCAAGGCAGAGGGTGGTATGGTCATGGTACAGTCACCAGACTCAACCGAGTTTGACGGCATGCCGCGCAGCGCCTTGGAGACCGGCCTGGTAGATTACGAGCTCCCGCCTCACGAAATGCCAGCGGCCCTGGTTGCGTACGTAGCTCGTGTTCCAGGCAAAGCACCACTCTCCGGTGATGGCCCGACTACGGAAACCATAAGCCAGCTGAGAAAGATTTTTCTTCTATTGAGATCACAGACGGGACACGATTTTTCCCTGTACAAACCCAACTCTATCACGCGGCGAGTAGAACGGCGAATGGCCCTTCACCAGATTGACTCCATGGAGTCCTACGTGCAGTACCTGCAAGAGACAACGGAAGAAGCAAACGCGTTGTTCCGGGATCTGCTCATTGGTGTAACCAGTTTCTTTCGTGACCCTGAGGCGTTTGTGGCATTCGAAAAAACGGTAGTACCTAAATTGCTGGAGGGCGCGACTCATGGGAGTACGATACGGGTCTGGACTCCTGGGTGTTCCACCGGAGAAGAAGCGTACTCTATTGCTATTCTGCTGTACGAGGCTATGGAGCGAGCAAATCTGCATCTGGTGCTTCAGGTCTTTGCTACCGATATCGACTCTCAGGCAATAGCCGCTGCTCGCTCCGGAGTGTACTCGGCTGGCGCAGTTGCGGAGATCCCACAGGAACGGCTGACCCGCTTTTTTACCGCCGAACCTCAGGTTCCGGGTGTTGAGCCACACGCCTTTCGCATTAACAAGAACATCCGGGACATACTGGTTTTCTCCGAGCAGAATCTGATCAAGGATCCTCCGCTTTCGCGGATGGACCTCATTACCTGTCGTAATCTCTTGATATATTTTAGCGGAGATCTTCAGAAGAAGCTGATTCCGGTCTTTCACTATGCGCTGAGCCCGCGGGGCCTGCTCTTTCTTGGTACTTCTGAGAGCGTGGGCGAGTTTACCGAGCTTTTCACGGCGCTGGACCAAACGGCAAAGCTGTACCAGCGCAATGACAAGTCACCCAGCCGTGTGCATGGTATACCGGGTAGCTTGCTGCCTCCCGCTGAGAGGGCTCGCCCGGTCTCTTACCACGGGCCAGCGCCTTCACGAAAACCGTCTCTGCGAGAACTTGCTGAGCAGACCTTGTTAAAGCAGCTGGCCCCAGCGAGCGCGCTTGTCGACAAGAGCGGAGACATTCTCTATCTGCATGGTCGCACCGGGAAGTATCTTGAGCCAGCTACCGGAGAGGTTGCAACCTACAATATCCTCAAGATGGCACGCGAGGGTCTGCAGTACGAGCTGAACGCCGCACTCCAAGAGGCGATTCAGACACACGACACGGTTCGCCGCCGTGGACTGAGCGTAAAGACCAACGATCATTTTACCCCGGTACATTTGAGTATCTGTCCGGTTGCTGCTCGGTCTGAGGACGAGGAGTCAAGGCCACTGTACCTGGTCGTCCTGGAGGATGGGCAGGAAGACAACGGGCACGGTGAACGCGTTGCCGCTTCACAGGGGTCCGGCGACGAGCAGTTGGATCAGGATCACGTAGCGCTTGTCGCCTCATTAAGACAAGAGCTCCAGGCAAAAGACGAGTCTCTACGGAGCGCCAAACAGGAGCTTGAAGAGTTCAACGCGGACCTCAGGTCCTCGGTTGAAGAGATGCAGTCGATGAACGAGGAGCTGCAGTCCACAAACGAAGAACTGGAAACCTCCAAGGAGGAGCTGCAGTCGGTAAACGAGGAGCTGGCTGCGGTCAACGTGGAGCTTCAGACCAAGGTTGCGGATCTTTCGCACGCCAATAACGACATGAACAATCTGCTGGCCGGAACCGGCATTGCCACGGTTTTTCTGGACATGCAGCTTCGCATTCTGCGCTTCACTCCGACCGCCAGCGAGTTGATCAACCTCATTCCGGGCGACGAGGGGCGCCCTGCAGCGCACATTCTCTCGAACATAGTTGGTTACGACCGAATGGTTGAGGATGCGCGGGAGGTACTGGATATCCTGGTTCCAAAGAAGCTTGAGGTAGAGACAACCGGGGGAAGCTGGTTCAACATGGGCCTTCTGCCATACCGTACTCTGGACAACGTCATAGAGGGCGTCGTGATCAACTTTGTGGACATTACCCACCGCAAGAAGATGGACGACGAACTCAGGAAACATCTGTCGGAAAAGGAGATCCTGCTGCAGGAGGTTCACCACCGAATAAAAAACAACGTCACCTCCATAGGTACGCTCCTGTTAACCCAGGCTCAGTCGTCCGACAATCCAGAGGTGATATCTATTCTGCAGGATGCAATTGGGCGGGTGAACTCCATGAGCGTCCTTTACGAAAACCTGCTGGTCAGGCAAGAGTACGAGGTAGGTTCGGTTAAGTCGTATGTCGAGACACTGGTCGATTCATTAGTAGCGGCCTTTCCCGTGAAGTGCGATGTCACAATAAACAAGCACCTCACCGATTTCGCGCTTGCTCCGGCACGGCTTTTTCCACTGGGCATTATTGTGAATGAGCTCCTGACCAATGTCATGAAGTACGCGTTTGTTGGAAAGCAGTTCGGAGTGGTTACGATCTCGCTTGCCAAGACCAAAAGCAACGTCACACTCACTGTAGAGGATGACGGCATTGGTCTTCCCGAGCATTTCAAGAGTGGTGAAAGCAAGGGCTTTGGTCTCACCCTCATTGGCATGCTGAGCGACCAGCTTGGAGGCCGGTTTACCATGGAGTCCGACGACGGAACCACGAGTACTCTGCAGTTTGAGGTTTGACAAGGTTGAGCTCGAGTAAAAAAACCTGACACCCTGGGACACGTGGTGTCACCACGCTGCCGGTATTCTCCCCACATGGAACAAAACAGATTTCGGAATAGAAGACGATATCGAAAGGGCTCGGCACATCCCCCGGCACATGAGCAGTGGCTTGCGGTTCACCGTGCGGTTGCCCTTAGTTTATGTGACTCCCTTGAGCCGCGTGATGAGCTCACGCACCTTTTGTTGCATGCTGTTGATGCAGAGGATATCTACGCACTGCTTGAAGATGTTGTAGTTCACGAGATTGATCAGCCGCACCTGTCGCGAGTTCAGTCACTTGTGAACTGTGCGCCGCGTGAGCTGGCCTCGGCCGTGCGCGCACTCATGAACCGGGCCGATGTAGAGCT
>PXEI01000050.1 GCA_003564775.1 Spirochaetaceae bacterium | reverse complement strand
GCAAAACTTCCGGGCCAAAACGCAGTTTCCCGAGTGCCACGGCAACGGTTAAGCCGAATACCGGGAGCGTACTGAGTACGGTAATGAGCAGTCCGCGACCAAGAGGAACAAACACATAGCTGAAGACGATAAAGGTGCAGATCAAAACCACGCCTACACCGACGAGCCCGCTGCGCATGAGCGAGAGAAGGATCAGCGGCCACAGCAGTGAGCCAATTGAGATGACCTTGAAGGTGACCGAGAGACGGTGTCGGAGCAGTAAGACGGCTCCAAGTATCAGTGTTGCCACCGGGATGGTATAGGTAAAAACCGGGTCTATGGTGGCCGCATACGCACCATACTGAGCTGCAAATTGAACAATAGACGCCACTAGGGCCAGAACGAAGCAGGATATCATGATGCGGTCCAGAACCGGCTCTATTCCCTTTCGGACACTGATTGGAGGTGAGTCTCCGATTCTGGCCATGCATGCTCCCTTCCTGCCGAACTACACAACACAAATTGCCCTGTTAGTATATTCGGCAGGAAGGCCGGATGCAACGCAGCGGTTTACATCACTGTGTGGGGTCTCTACTACGGCTCGTTCAGTGTCCAGTCATAGTCGTAGCGGGGCCGTGGCCTGAACTCCGTTGCCTGGTAACTACGAAGGTGCTCGGCAAGGTCACTCTCGGCATACTCAAGCATATGGGCAACCACCCCGGCTATATCGCCCTCTGAACTCCGCGGCAGGCGAAAGTCGGTTTCATACCAGGTAAAGATGCTTGAGGCATGCAGGCGGTCGCCCTCAAAGCGTGCGCCCCGCCGGTGATTAATGAACTCATGAGCGGCGGCATCGAACTGTTCAGAATAGTTCTCTCCGCTGAACGGCACCGGTTGCAGATTGGGGCAGCCGAAAGCCGCGCAGTTAACCGCATAATGAATGCGAGCATCCTGCCAGATTGGGCGGATAATGCGGTGTTCAATATCATTAAGGCTCAGTTGCTCACCCTCAACAGTGACCAGCTTTGCGTCCCAGGGGTGCCGGTTAAATACCGGGCCAGAGATCTTGATATCCCGAATAGACTCAACCGGGTAGTGATCTAGAATGAGGCGTACCGTGACAGCGTTGTACATGTTCAGCCAGTAGGCCATCTGTTCGTTGCGGTTGAGACCAGAGACCGCAGTAGCCTCCAGTTCCGAGATGTAGCTGCTAAGTGCGTTCCGGCTACCTTCTGCAACATCGCCATAACGCACCAGGTTCACGCCTGAGTTGTGGTCTGTTACCAGATAGCGCGCCAGGAATGTGGCCCAGTCCGAATGATCTACCGTTGTGGTAGAGCCTGCATTGTGTGCTTCCCACCGTGGCCACAGTTCTGCCTGGGGCGCCGCCCATGCTGCAACGGTAGTTATGGTAAAAAAGCAGAACAGCAGCAGCGTAAGCATGTTTCGTAGTCCCAACCGTGTTTTCACTAATACCTCCCCAAAGAGCTCTATGTTTGTATATACAAGTACAACTATCTTGACCGAAAGTCCAGTAAGGAAGTTGCCTTTTCTATGCGCTTGTAGATACAATATTCCTCAGTGCGCCGCAAGGCGCATCGCCAAGGTGCTAAGCTGGTGCTGATCAAGTCTGGAGGAACCATATGCGGGCTCATTTTATGGGGTATCGTTGGCTGAGTTTGGTAGGGGTCGCGTCAGTATTCCTTATCTGGACTTTGGCAGCCGAGCTCCGCGTTGTTCCGGAGTTGTTTCTGCCACACCCGCGGGTTGTGGCACGCACCCTTGTGGACATTACCTTTACCGGATATCGGGGCGGCACTCTGCCGTACCATCTTGCCTCAAGTATGCGCCGGGTCTTGGTTGGGTTTCTTCTGGCTTTACCAACCGCGGTGCCGTTAGGGCTTGCCATGGGCTACAGCCGCCGTGTCCGGGCGTTTTTTGATCCGCTCATTGAGTTCTATCGCCCGCTCCCGCCCCTGGCGTATTACACGCTGCTCATTGTGTGGCTGGGTATTGGTGAGGAGTCCAAGGTGGCGCTACTCTTCCTGGCCGCGTTCCCGCCCCTCTCAATTAGCGCGATGTCCGGGGTTGCGGCGGTTCCTGCTGAACGCGTGCAGAGTGCTCTGGCACTGGGCGCAAGCCGCGTCCAGGTCTTTCGACACGTAATATTTCCATCCTGTCTGCCCTCAATCTTCACCGGAATGCGCGTGAGCATTGGCTTCACCTATACCACCCTTGTATCCTCGGAGATAGTTGCCGCAACATCCGGTGTCGGCTGGATGGTTCTGGATGCGGGTAGATTTCTCCGCACCGACGTAATCTTTGCAGGTATTTTTGTTATGGGTATTACCGGACTTGCACTTGACCGAGTTGTACGTCTGCTGGAACGACGCATTGTCCCGTGGAAGGGCCTCGCCGAGTAAGAGCCGGATATGAAAGCAAACGAAGAATTGAAGGAGGCACACTGTGTCAGTTCGAAATAGGTTACTCCGTTACAGCTACTGGGCGGTTGTATTTTTGGTGCTCATTGGTACGGGCTTAGGCCCGCTTCACTCCGTGTATGCTGCCGGTCGGTCGGAGGCAACCCGCGAACAAGTTGTTATCGGCTACCAGACTATTCCAAACGGGGCCATGGTTGCAAAGCAACTGGGCTGGCATGAGGAGCATCTTGGGCGTCCGGTTCAGTGGGTGCAGTTCAACTCCGGCAGTGAACTGAATGCTGCGGTTGCCGCTGGCAGTGTCGATATCGGACTGGGCGGAAGCTCGACTACGGTTGCCGCTATTGCTCAGGGGGTGCCCGCGCGGGTGTTTTTCATTTACGATATTATTGGTGAGAACGAGGCCCTGGTGGTTCGGTCCGGCTCCGGCATCACGGCAGTCACAGATCTCGTAGGAAAACGCGTTGCGGCCCCGTTTGGAGCAACCACTCACTATCACCTGCTGGCCGCATTGGGTGAGGCCGATGTCGACCCGGAGTCGCTTACAATTCTGGATATGACAACCGGTGACATTTTGGCCGCCTGGCAACGTGGGGATATTGATGCCGCCTTTGTATGGGAACCCAGTCTTGCGGCATTACTGGAGCTTGGGGGTGACGTGCTCATTACGAGTGGTGAACTTGCGGAGTTGGGGTATCTGACTGGTGACATAGGTATAGTTCGGGAAGGTTTTGCCGAACGTAACCCCGAGCTCGTGGTGCGCTACCTGGAAACCCAGCTACGGGCCATAACCCTGTACCGCGAGGATCCACGGGCAGCTGCAGCTGCGGTTGCCAGAGAGTTTGAGATGTCTGAAGCTGAAGCGGCACGCCAAATGGCCGGGCTGAAACTACTTTCCGGCCCAGAACAACTGGGCAGTGAGTATCTGGGTACAAGCACGGCTCCGGGTGCCCTGGCAGAGGTCTTTCATGCTACTGCCGAGTTCCTGGTCGAGCAGCAGACTATCGGGCGCCTTCCAGACATAGAGGTGTTTCGCAAGGCCATTGATGCATCATTTCTTGAACGCGCGGTCACCAGTTTAGAGGAGTAACAGCATCCGAGCGAATAACAACATGTCGGTCTTGCAACTAAGGGATGTCGAGTACTCATACAGTAGCCGTAATGGTTTGGTGCCAGCGGTACATGGCCTGAGCCTGGAGATAGAGGCCGGTTCTTTTCTGTGCATTGTTGGGCCGTCAGGGTGTGGTAAGTCCACCCTTCTGCGGCTACTTGCAGGCCTGCTTTTCCCCGACAGGGGCGAGGTGCTTGATGATGGGCAGTCGGTTAGCGGGCCAAACCCCCGCAGAGGCATTGTTTTTCAGAAGCCGCAGCTCTATCCCTGGTTGACGGTAGAGAAGAACGTTGAGTTTGGACCAAAAATGCGTGGAG